>JBDKHH010000020.1:0-10633 GCA_039797785.1 Bacteroidota bacterium
CAATACATTCTTTGTGAATTTTGCCGCATACAATAAAGCAATCGTTCCACCATCAGAATGTCCAACCAGAATGATTTTTTTATCAGAAGGAAAAGCAGTTTGAATCAATTCGTTTAATTCAAGCCAAGCGTAATCATGTAAATAAGATGCTGTTCGTTCGCTAGAAAACGGGGAGGAGTTTCCATGACCTTGGCGTTCATATACAAATCCATCCAATTGTAATTTCTTACACAAGAGTTCTGGAAAAGCTTTCCATTGCCCAATTGAACCAAGCGCCTCATGTAGAAAAACCAATATGATATGTTCATTTCGGTTTTGTTCTACACGAATGGTTTGTGCGGCTATTGTTTTATTTTGAAGTTGAATGTGTTGCATAGATTCAAAAAAAAAAGGGACTCAAATGAGGGAATTATGTACTATTCTCACCACGGGCCTTTTTAAAGAACTACGGGAGCTTTTAGCTCCCGTTTTTTTGTGCTCTACTTATTCTCTTGATTCATTTTCGACCAGCCTAATATGATTGTGCTGATTTTTGATAGGATGAATTCTCTGGTTTCTCCAGACTGCAAGAATTCTTTAATCTGAGCCAAGTTGAGTTGTAGTTCAGAATTTTCAAGATTCTTTTCTTGTGCATAATCAAAAATTGCCATCCAATCGTCAAGCCCAACATTATCGTCTTTAGATATTGATGTTAGTTCTTCTCTTATTATTCGTCTTATTTTATCCATGATGTTTTCTTTTAAATAGTATAAAAAAACAAAAACGACACTACCAGATGGTAATGCCGTTTTGAATTGGACTTTTAAGTTATCCAGCAAGTTTATTTGTCGAACTTTCGTTTCGAATTAATTCAAAATATTTCAGGCGTTTTCCGACAATCTTCTTCAGTAAGTCATCAACGAGAACTTCATTTGATTCATTTAAACGATTCCAGCGAAAAGCTTGTTCAATAAGGTATCTATTAAAGTGATAATAGCTGGCATGAAAGTATGTGCCATCCATCATTTTTTTCAAGTGCTTCCATGAATTCTCAATGTTGTTCGTGTGAATAAATCCTCTCGCAAATTGCACGTCATGATTAACTGTTTCGTGCCTTCGGAAAATGAATTTCGTATCGTCATATAGATTCAAGTCATCCGTTATGAAAAATGAATTGCTGCTTATGTGCTTTTTCAAATAAGGATATATTTTCTCTTTGGTCCTTGTTTTATTACTCAAACCAAGCATTTTAAAAACGACTCTTCCATCACGCTCCATCATTCCGAGGATAATTTTATCTTTTTCGAATGGAACACGTTCTCCTTTTATTATTTTCTCAGATTCCCTTTGCGCTTTTTTCTCTGCCAATACTTCTTTAGTTGAACCTTTCTTTCTACCTCTTTTTGCTGGTTCACCTCGAATCCTGCGGGTCTTCTTTTTTGACATCCCATAAAGTTCATCTTGCTTTTCATCATGAAGTTTTTTAGCCTCCTGCAATCTTGTGTCTTTACTAACTTGAGGTCCAATTTGTGTTTCATCGGCTTCAACAACACCTGAAAGTTGAATATCTCCCTCTTCCGCAATTACTTCTCTTAACCTGTGGAGTATGAACCATGCGGTCCTTTGCTCAACTTCAAGAAACCTTGCCATTTGACATGATGAGACTCCTCTTTTCATAACAGTAAAATAAAAGACTGCCTTAAACCATTTAACCAGGGAAATATTTGTGTTCTCGAAAATTGTTCCTTTAATTACACTAAATTGCTTTCTACAAGATTTTGCCGAACATTTCCAAATGTTTCTTGTGGTCAAGAAATAATTCATGTGTGTATTACCACATTGTGGACACTCTGCGATTCCATCAGTCCACCTCACTGAAGCAATAAACTCTCTACATTTTTCTTCTGTCCCAAATCTTTTTTCATGTGATGGCAGGCCGTATTTAGAGAGTAACCTTGCTCGATGATTAACAATTGCTTTTCTGTTTGCTTTCATAATATCAAGATTTATGTCAGCAATAGAAAGCCATGAATCTCCGTCATGAGAACAAACTCAATCACTGACTGGTTATAAAATAATTTGATTTTTGTTGGGAAGTAGTTAAGTGTTAAGCCACTTGAACTAATTGTAGGGCAATCAATTCAAAAACATTTTGAATTCTACATTTTCATTTAGCATTTGAATTGAAAACTTCTCCTGCTGTAGTTCAAGTTGTAATTGTTCCCAGGTCATCTTAGTGTCACGACCTCGTTGTCTTTTTGGAATTCTAAAAATACGCTTCTCAAAAGACCTGTCACCATCATATTCGTTTTCGAAAAAGTCGAATTTTCTTAAGGTGTCAATTATCGCTGATAGTTTCTGTACATCTGTGATTCTATCCGTTTTGTAATTCACAAGATTGATAATTGCATCAATGACATAGAAGTTTTCAGATGATTGACTTTTCAAAAATTTTAGAAGATCCGAAATTTTATATGTTCTGTTCATTACAATTAATTCATAAAACTTTCAAACTTGGCAATACCATTCAAAATCCTAACGTTGTATTGCTCCAATTGGGCAGTAAATGAAGGTCCAAACCAATCTGTTTTACCTTCTGGTTTTTCTGGCTCTTCAGGTAATTTTATTTTAGGCACATCTTCTTTAAAAGTTTTCTGACCTTCAAAACCTACTTCGTAGAGTCCATACTTCCTTAACGTGTCGATAATTATTTGAGGTTTTTTTTCTTCTGGAAGATTCTCACTTTTATAATCTATCAAGTTCACAAGAGCATCTATCACTTCGTAATCTCTTCTTTGCTGTCTTTGAAAAAATCTCAACAGCTCTCGGAGGGAATAATACATGTTCATTATGCTACAGTTTTGAAAGATGACACACTGAATTCAGGATTACTGTGCAAATGCGCTTTAGAGCATTTCCAAACGCCTTGAGCGCTCACATAATAATTCATTTCTTGATTTCCACATTGTGGACATGTCGGTATTGAATTTTGCCATTTTAAATTCTCAAAATCTTCTGATGATCTCGAAATTAGTTTAGATTTTATCTTTTTCGTTTTCATGATTTCTAAGGTTTTTATATCCAGCAACAAGGCAAAGGAATCTCTGGAATCCCCATTCGAGAGATTCAAAGCTTGAGATGCATCAAGGAATTATCTGCTATGCAGTAGTTCGAAATTCAATTGAAGATGTTCAAACTTCTTCTGCCTTGCTGCTGGATGATTAATACTAATTTGACTTAACTTTTACCAGAGAATTTAACTGGCTTTTCCAATTTCCAACATAGGAATCGTTGGAATAGCATTTTCGGAAATGCTTTTGATTGACCCATAAAATTCAATCGTGCTGTTCAATACTTGCTCCAAGTGTTTTGCTCTTCGCTTCCACAAAAGCTGAATTTTACGTTGTTCATCTAAGTGAGAATCTTGCAGATTCTTGAATCCTTCCAGAATGTTCTCAAAAGTAGCTCTGAACTCGTCACTCGTCAAGTAGTCATACAACAAACTCATTTTGTCCTTCTTGTTGCTTTGTGTAATCAAAACAGAATGTGTCTTTAACAATCCGTAGCGAAGTAAAAGAGACAAGTCTTTCAAGTTATCAAGCGTAGTAATCCACACGTTATCAATCAGACCATATTTGCCTTTCATTTCCTTTGGCAATGTTTTGGTAATGATTACCATGATGTCAGCTTTAGCTTGAAGGTTATCCTGCTTTAACTTGGTGACGAAACCATCGCTCCAACTCTTGGTGTTTTTACTTTCGTACAAAATACGACCAGCTTCAATACCACTTTGAGTTCTGACAATCTGAATACAATCTGCACCATTGGCACCTTTCTTCACTTCTTCAATTGAATCATGAGGATGGAGTTCACGTAAGATTTCTTCAATGACCAGCTCCTGTGCTTCTCCTTGAGATTGCATACTGCCTTGAGTTGCTCTTTGATGCGCTTCTTCCAATTTTTGCTTCAGTGAGTCAATGATGTTTTCCTTTTCTTTGATTTTAAGGAAACTCTCCATTTGCACTTGCTCCTTCATTGTAATCTTCGCTGCATCCAAACGTTCAGACAATTCTCTTTCTTTATCAAGGTGAATTTTTGCCTCACGTTCCTCAAATTCTCGACTTAAACGTTGAAGTTTTGCTCTTGTTTGATTGAGTTCAATCAATTGAGCACTCTTGCGGTTAAGCTCTGCTTCTAAGTCTTCCAGTTGTTTAACCTTTTCATCGTTTACCTCCTTACGGATAGCATCTTTGATGGCTTTTTCTCTGGTTTCCAGTTGAGACTTCACTCGTTCGGACACGAGGTCGTTGATGTCTTCACGCTCTTGTTCAAGTGCTTCAAACATTTTTTGAAATTCTTCTTTTTTCAATTTCAAATCCCGTTCACGCTTGTCTAATTCCGACTGTAAGTCTTTTCGGATGGAATCTTCAAATTGCGTTACTAATAGTTGGTCTACATCCAAAAGGCTATCGCAATTTGGGCAGTTCAATTGTTTTTTCATTTTCGTTTTCATGACTGTATAAATTTTAATTAGACATAATTCATCAACCAACCTTTGGTTGACACCTTTATTAATTATTTGCTTGTTTTGCCAGATACACGAATTATGTATTTGGCTTGGCAGAGGGGATTCACATTTCTGTGCTGCTTATTTGGTTATACGTAAATAAAAATAAAATGTTACATATATGTTACATTAATAAATATTTTTATTACCTTTGCCCCAAAATGAGACAATTATGGAAGATCAAGAATTTTTAGAAAAATTAGGGCAAAGAATTGCCCAGCTCCGCAAACAGAAAGGGTGGACGCAAGTTGAATTTGCTGAAAAATTAGGTATTCATAGAACTGCGCTAACACGGATTGAAACTGGAGGCACAAATTTGACAGTACTAACCTTAAGATTAATT
Source organism: Bacteroidota bacterium (assembly GCA_039797785.1). Classification (GTDB taxonomy): domain Bacteria; phylum Bacteroidota; class Bacteroidia; order Flavobacteriales_D; family Crocinitomicaceae; genus M0103. The sequence goes on from JBDKHH010000020.1 coordinate 4,890, forward strand.
TGTAAAAATCTCGATTTAGAAATGAATCAATTTTTTGATAAAAATCTGCCTATTTAAATTTCGTCATTATTCTATCCTTTTGGGCAATATCTTCCTCTGTTAGTTCAACTGTTGAATCTTTAATAATTGGTAACAACCATTTTAATATTGTTGTATTCAAATCAGTCTTTTCGAGTTTATCCAGAGTATTTAGTGCATACCGCAACTCATTAATGTCCTTGCTAACAATGAATTGTTTCAATTCCGATATTGCAGCATGAATCATTGATTTATGCAGAATTGATTTGTTATCAATTATTATTGAAATTAACACCTTTAGGGTTTCTGAATCTCCTTCATCCTTTAGGTTGTTGCTTAAAACATCACTTACAGCTTTTTTACCATTGGTATAATTATCAATAATGAATTGAATATTTTCTGCAAAGGCGGGATTTTGATTGGTTTCACTGATAATATTTGAAATAAGATGGCCAGCCAATTCTTTGGTTTGTAATTTGTCAATTAGCTTCAAAAATTTCTTTTTATTGCCAGATTCTGTAATATTATTTACTCGATTAATAATACAGTTTTTCAAATTCTCCTTTACCGATACTGCATCCATAAAAGACACCAATGTATCTACGACTTCATTTTCATTAATGAAATAGAATATTAAACAATTTTCAAAAATTGCATTAAAACTTGCATCAGCAACATTTTCTTGTCTCAATATTTCCTTTGAGGCAATATTAATCGCTTCGATTTTATTCACAATCTCATTTAAATGAACTAAACTTTGATTGATAGCTGGCAATAAGTCATTATTAATGCTTTCTTCAATTAGAGCATCATAGATATTTAAAGAAAGTACAGAAATATCCTCTATTTGCTTTGTTGCTACGAACTGATTTATCCACGATAGACAAGTTGGTCGATGTGTATCTGAAACTTTTGACAACTCGTTTAGAAGTATTATCTGACTTTTATAGCATTCCAATTGAGGCTCGTTGACATGTCCAGAACTTAGAGTTTGGATAAGGAACGATTGACGATTCTGCATCATATTATAAACTGTAGTATGCACATCAAGGTTGTTGGTTCTTTCAATAAATCCGATTAGTGCTGAATAAACGTTCGGCAGTGCTTCCCAACCATTGTTATTCAAATGAGGTATTGCTGTTGAAATATACTTATCCAGCTGAACTTGGGTTAATCTTTCGTTATCCAGAGCCCGTTTTAAGACCAAAATCTTATTTCGCTCTGTTTGAAATGTTTGTGCTCCAAGATTATCAATGAAATTGTCAAATACTCCTGTTTGAATTAGATTATTGAATAAAGATGAGTCTTCAAGTATTGGATTGATTTTGTCAATTAATTGTGGTTGATTAATTATCAATTCTGACAATCTTTTAGCAAGTTTCTTTATTATTGCCAATTTTGTTCTGAAAGTTTGTACGAACGCAAGTACATAATCAACCTGTGTCGAATCAGAATCATTTATACTTGGTCCATTTAGTATTTCGACCGCTTTATTTCTAAGTACAAGTTCACCTTTATCGCTTAGCCACTTTGCCAATGGAATTATTTCACCAGAAGTCAATTTCTTTAGTTCTGGCGCAAATTCTGATGACGAAATTAATTGAACGATAAATCTGCATTCCCTTCTTGAATAGCAATCTTCGAATATTGTTGCAAATTCATCATCCTGTATTAGTTGATTTACCAAAACAAAAATTGAAACTCCCGTAGATGAGAATAATTTTCGTTTGTTAATATCAGTGTCAAATCGTTTTTTGATTGCATCAATGAGCAATGGAAAAGTAAGCTCTTCATTATTAAGCGATTCTTTAATCTTTAACCAATTACCTCCACTTATATGTTGATTGATTACATCTGGAATATCTTTTAAAAGGTCTCGATTAACTAAGAACGGTTCTATGTCACCATTCGCTTGAATTCCTCTCGTTCTTTTGAAGAATAAGTATTGACGCTTGTTTAACTTGGGAAGTTCTGCATCTCCACTTACAATGTATGACTCACCACTTTCTTTATATTGATTCTCAATTAATGCCTTGTCAATTTTCGATAATAAGTGTTGATTTTCGAATATATGGGCATACAAATCAGGCCATTCTTCTCTTATTATGGAGAGTTTCGCTAAAAACTCGAAATTATTTGAAACTTGGTCATCTTTTAAATACTCATTACTTTCTTGTTCATGTACCAAATGTATTTCCATTTGAAAATTGTTCAAGAATTGAATGATTTTTCTTGGATTCGTGGTGTATTCCTGACAAGCCATATGAACTATTTCCCTACTTATTCCCATTGATTCAAGTTGATAATTCTGAACAAGATTCCAGGAGAAATCGAACATCTCATCATTTGAAAAACTTTTAATTCTAATAGTTGTATTGAAAATTTTTCGCAGAAATTCAGTTGCATCCTGGTTAGATTGTTTCAAGAAAAAAGTAACGCCCTTTTCATCAATCGGCAGGATAAAAATTACATTCTTTTTATCAAGAAAGTTTTTAATTGTTAGCAGCAATTGAATTACTAATTCTTCATGGCATCTATCAATATTATCAATTACGATTAAAAGTTTCTTTTTACTTTCAGGTTCTGATATTCCAACAGTCCCCTTTATCCATTTCCAAACAGTTCTTTTCCGTTTTAATATTTTGTGAACCATTTCCTCAAAGATTAATTCGAACTTTTCTGGTTCAATCATTTTGGATTTATGAATAGTAATTTTATAGGTGGTGAACATCTCTTTGAGAACAAATAGGATTACACCAGAGATAAATGCTCCACTCGTAACGGCAACTTTTAATGTCTCGTTTTCGTTTGTAAACCAAATAAATAAAAGTAGTAGGGGAATTAGATATACATAAGAAAACAGTCTGTTACCATTGAACTTAGTTTGCCCCTCTTTCTCTGTGCTGCTGTTGTCATAAAGCAAAGAGTCAAGATTTTCATATCCCTTAATCTTAAACTTATTCAGAAGTTCGATAATAAAAGTTCTTCTAAAAGGGTCTTCGGAATATTTCCATGCATCATATTTGAAAACCTCAATATCCTTATCAGGTTTATTTTGATTTTCATCTTTTATTCGCTTTAGAAGAGTTTCTACAATGGATGATTTACCACCTCCCCATCCTGCCAAAAGACCTATATTAAAAGGTGTCTTACAAGTTGTAACTATCTCATGAAGTGTATTCACATATGGCAAAGTACCAAGCAAATCACTTGTTTGTAGATTATCAATCTCTTCGTCTGGAATCAAGTTCATCTGTAATTATTTTTATCCAACTCTTTGTTCATACAAATATGCTTGAAAACCAATGAAAGCATTCCTAATACTTGGAATATCTCCTAAGGCCTTCTTGGCATCTGCAATTGCGTTATACTTTAATTCTAATAAGTCTGGAAGTTTATCATCATCCAGTTCGTTCACTCCAACACGAACGTATTGTTCCAATACAAAATTGAGGAACTCCTGCTGTGATGGATTGTAGCTGTCTAATTTAATTTTTGCTCGTTCGGCACGTTCCAAACGAGGAACAATGTCTCGGTGGTATGCAACATAAGACAATATATCAAACAAATCAGAATCCTCTCCTTGAACAATCTTTCGGAGGTCTTCTAATTGTTCGTTTGAATAGCCCTTTTCACTCAATTCTTCAAGAAGACGTTTTCGAGTACTTGGGATGATCCAAATCTTCCGTAATTCTTCTTCAGAATTGAAAAAAGATGGTAAATCACCAAAAAGTTTTTGAATAAATTCTTCAGCAGAGATTGGTTTACCTTCTGGCGACCAAAAACTCGTCTTGCGCATACTATCAAATTGACGCACCACATTATCTGCCAATTTAATTTTGACCATTTTCCGAGGAGGATTGTCACAAACACATGGAATGTTTCCACATTCTGTACAAGGTTCTGGAATTGGTTTTTCGCAAACACACAGACGTTCGCCACAATGCGGGCAAGGTTTTGGAGTAGGTCTTGGTTCTGACGGTTCTGGGTCCAACGGTTCTCCGTCCCATTCAGGGTCCTTGAAGTGATGGTGAGCATTAACAAAATCGTACACCGTGAAATAATCTTTCCCGTCAAAAAGCCGAGTTCCTCTTCCTACAATTTGCTTGAACTCGACCATGCTATTTACAGGTCTGAGCAACACAATATTTCGAATTTCAGGAGCATCAACTCCAGTTGAAAGTTTTTGAGAAGTGGTCAAGACCGTTGGTATGTTCTTTTCATTGTCCTGAAAATCGGCTAAGAATTGTTCGCCCATTGCACCGTCATCTGCAGTTACTCGAACGCAATACTTTGCATTTTTACTGGTTGCATACTGGTTGATTAAATCCCGAACTGCCGCTGCATGTATTTGAGTAGCACAAAAAACCAAGGTCTTTTGGTTCTGGTTAATTGTATCCATGAACAATTTCACACGGTACTCTTCACGCTCTTTGATTTGAATGATTCGGTTAAAATCGGCTTCTGTATATTTTCGTTCTACTTCAATTTCACCTTGCTCCACAGTATCACCTGGAGTGAATTCATATTCGTCAATGGTAGTTTTTATTTCAACCATTTTGAAAGGCGTTAGGAATCCATCATTAATCCCCGCTTTTAGCGAATAAGTATAAACAGGTTTCCCGAAATAATCATAAGTGTCACCATTGACATCACGCTTTGGTGTGGCAGTGAGACCCAATTGAACTGCTGGTTTGAAGTAATCCAGAATGGCTCTCCACGAACTTTCATCTTTGGCTCCTCCTCTGTGACATTCATCGACAATGATTAGGTCGAAGAAATCTGCTGGGTATTGGCCAAAATTGAATTGGATAGTACCATATTCTTCTTTAGGCTCTGCCGCTATAGAAAAGGTTTCTGATTGGTCATTGTTCTTGTCGACATTAGCATTGGTCATGAACGTTTGAAAAATGGTAAAGAAGATGCTTCCATTGGTTGGAACCTTCCCTTTTTTCTTAATCTCAGAAGGTTTGATGCGGACTAACGCATCATCTTCAAAATCGCCAAATGCATTAAATGCTTGACTTGCTAATAAATTTCTATCCGCTAAAAACAGGATTCGAGGACTACGTTTCCCATCTCTTTGCAAGTTCCACTTAGCATGGAATAATTTCCAACAAATATGAAAGGCTGTAGCAGTTTTACCTGTTCCTGTTGCCATGGTAAGCAATAATCTATTCCTTCCTTCAGCAATACCATCCAACACTTCCATGATGGCGTTGTACTGATAATAGCGAGGACCGTATTTTCCTTTGAAGAGTTGGAATGGAACATCATCCATCCTCTTTTTCCAATCAATGATTTCTGCTTCCTTTTCTGAATGCGCAGGCGGAAAGCACATGTTCCATAACTCATCTGGAGAAGGGAAATTATCTACATCTCCTTCTTTTGCATGCTCCATATCCATTTGATAGATTTGGAGACCATTTGTAGCAAAAGTATAGCGTATGTTTAAGCGTTCTGCATAATCTTTTGCCTGACCAACACCTTCTGTATAGTAACTATCTCGTGATTTGGCTTCAATAACGGCCAAACGTCTGTTGTTGTATTCCAACACATAATCTGCCTTGAGCGGAGCAGTTTTTCTGCCTTGCCCCAACAAACGACCTTGTGAAATAGGGAATTGCTTGCGGACTTTACTACCTTCCACAACACCCCAACCTGCCTCTCTCAAAGCGGGGTCGATGTATTCAAATTCTGTTTGCGCTTCGTTCATTTACATTCTA
>JBDKHH010000021.1:0-18708 GCA_039797785.1 Bacteroidota bacterium
TGCAAAATAGCCGTTTGAATGGGAAATTGAAATGAAATTTGCGTTGTTCAGCAAGATTGGATTTCCCTTTTCACCATAGGTTAAATCAGCGGGATTCAGCGAGAGTTCGTTTAAAAGAAAATGTACAGTTTCTTTTTCAAAAGCACGTTTAGCGAGATTACTTTCGCGTTCAAAGAAGCCAAAAATAAGTTGACCATCTGCAGTTTTTTGAACATTGTACATCTAGTATCTTTCCCTTTTATTCGAATGTGCTAAGGTGTTTTTAATTATATTTGAGCAACCTTTATAGAACACACGTTGATAAAAATACTAACAAAATATGTAATTCGATTGATTGGTATAAGTGCTGAATTGTTTTTGGCATTTTTCATCACATTGATCATGTATATTACATTCAATGCCGAAATTCATCCACCACTGGTTTCTGATGTGAACATTGGAAAACGTGTGAAAGTGGGCAAAGACCATTATGTTTTAGGGCCGAATTACTTGCGGAAAAATGAATTTGGCGTTTGGGAAATGTACATCGAAGGTGACGCTTACGAGCGTGGTTTGGTTTACGGCGAACTTTCGAAAGAATTGTTGCAAAAACAAGAAGAAATATTTGTAAAACAGATCGATCAATTTGTACCAAGTGAATTTTGGCAACAATTTTTACGTTTGTTATTGGGATTTTTTAATTCTGATTTACCAGCTTATATTCCACTTGAAAATCAACAAGAAATTTACGGTATTTCACAATCATTTTCGGACGAATACGATTACATCGCGTCAAAGTATACGCGCATTTTGAATTATCATGCGGCACATGACATTGGTCACGCGTTGAATGATTACAGCATGGTTGGTTGTACGTCATTTGCCCTAAAAGATGAAATGACTGCAGAAGGTGATTTGACAATCGGTCGGAATTTTGATTTCTATGTTGGCGATGATTTTGCGAAAGAAAAATTGGTGTTATTCGTGAATCCAACAAAAGGTCACTCGTTCGTTTCGTATTCTTGGGCTGGTTTTACAGGTGTTGCCTCTGGGATGAATGATCAAGGGTTGAGTGTTACCATTAATGCTTCGAAATCGGATTTACCGACAGGAACCAAAGAACCAATTTCATTGTTAGCACGTGAAATATTGCAATATGCAAGTACAATCGAAGAAGCAGTTGCCATAGCAAAGAAGCGACATACCTTTGTTTCGGAAACGTTAATGATTGGATCAGCAAAAGATGGGAAAGCGGTTTTAATTGAAAAATCACCTACAAAAACGGGTGTTTATGATAGTAAAACAAGTACGTTGGTTTGTGCAAATCATTACCAATCGGCTACGTTTAAGAAAGACCCGGTGAACGTAAAAAACATCCAAGACAGCGATAGTAAATTCCGCTATGCTCGGGTGAATGAGCTATTGAAAGCCAAGAAAGGATTGACAGTTGAGAATGTTCTTTCAATTTTACGTGATCAAATGGCAACAGCCAATGATACATTGGGAATGGGAAATCCACGTGCGATCAATCAATTAATTGCGCATCACAGTGTAATTATGCAACCTGAAAGAAACTTGTTTTATGTGTCAACAGGTAATTTCCAATTGGGTGAATTTGTTGGGTATGATTTGAAAAAAACATTTGCTACCAAAAAAGCGGTTGTTTCCAATCAATTGGCGGCCTCTCCGTTTGTCTATTCAAATGAATACAAAGATTTCTTAGCCTTTAAGAAGGTGAAACATCAAATTACTGAATTTTTGCTGTTTGACAAAGCGTTGAATTTATCAGAAGCGGATATCAAGAAATTCATTGCTTACAATAGTGAATCCTACGTGACGTATGAGGTCTTGGGTAAATACTTTATGAAGAAAGGAAAAAACACCAAGGCGAAGGAAATGTTTAATCGTGCTTTAACAAAAAATCTAGCTTCTAAGAACACGCGACTTGAACTAGAAGGTTTGGTGAAAGAATGTTCAACGGCGAAGAAATGATAGTAATGGACAATCAGAAAAGTACCGATTCATTGATTCAAACTGTGCGTTACGCTTTGGAAAATTCACCATTTTACAAGGCAAAATTGAATGAATTTTCTCATCTAAGTTTAAGTGAGTTAGAAGAGAATTGGAAAACGATTCCCTTTACTACAAAACAAGATTTATCCGAAAGCAATACAGATTTTCTATGTGTTCCAATGACCGAAGTTGCAGATTTTGTAACAACTTCAGGCACAACGGGAGATCCGGTAACTATTTTTTTATCACGTTCGGATCTAGATCGCTTAGCAGTAAATGAACGTGATTCCTTGAAACTAGCAGGCGTTCAAAAAGGTGATATTGTTCAATTAATGACCACAATCGACCGTCAATTCATGGCGGGAATGGCCTATTATCAAGGAGTTCAAAAGCTGGAAGCTGGAATGATTCGCATCGGTCCTGGGGTTCCTGAGTTACAATGGAATTCAATTTTGCGTTACAAACCGCGTGTGTTGATTGCTGTACCAAGTTTTATTCTTACACTCATCAACTATGCGAAAACCAATAAGATTGACTTGAGCACAACAAGTGTTGAGACAATTGTTTGTATTGGTGAATCGGTGCGCGATGATGCTTTTGCGTTAAATATTTTGGGAGAACGCATTACCAAAGATTGGCCAATTCAACTGTATTCAACCTACGCTTCAACAGAAATGGCAACTGCTTTCACCGAATGTGAAGCACAGAAAGGATGTCATTTGAATGATGAATTGTTGTTTTTGGAAGTAATCGACGAGAATGGAGAAGAAGTAGCGAATGGAGAAGAGGGAGAAGTAGTCATTACAACATTAGGAGTTACAGGAACGCCATTGATTCGTTATCGTACAGGCGACATTGCAAAACGTTTTTCAGAGCCTTGTGCTTGTGGAAGAAAGACACCGCGTTTGGGTCCAATCGTTGGAAGAAAGAATCAAATGATAAAGTACAAAGGAACGACTGTTTTCCCGCAAGCGATTTTTGATATTTTTGATTCAATTCGTGAAGTAATTTGTTACAAAATAACGGTTTCAAAAGATGAGTTGCAGAATGATTTAGTGACCATCTTGTTAGAATCAAAACTGCAGGAAAGTGAGTTGATGACAGAGATTAAAAACAAATGTCATTCAAAGCTGAAAGTGATTCCGAACTTCGAGTTTGATGATTTGGAAAAGATTCAAGCGCAAGTGTACAAGAAGAACCTGCGTAAACCAGAAAAAATACTTTTTAGATAAAAGTTTAGACAAAAAAAAAGGCATTCAAGTGAATGCCTTTTTTTGTTTATTGATATTAGATTGTTACCACTTTTGCAAGTGTTTTTAAGACCGTAGAATGTTTTTTGACAAATGGATTTGATTCATCCCAAACATATCCTGCCAATACAGAACAAATTTGTCGTTTGATGTCATCATTTGTTTTATCTGAGAAGAAAACAGTTTGTAAAGTACCATCGTACCAACCATTCACATAACTTCTAAATACGTCAATTCCCTTTTTCAATTCAACACTGTAATCGTCAAAATTGACATTTTCACCTTTTAGGAAATTACTTACCAATGTTGCTGCTTTGTACCCAGAAGAAACAGCCAATGTTACTCCAGAGCTAAAAATAGGATCTAAGAATTCTGTACTATTTCCACACAGAATAAAGCCTTCACCGTGCAATTGTTTTACAGAAACTGCATAATTGGAAACAGTGCGCGGTTCAAATTTGTAATCAACATTGGCATAGCGTCCATCCAATCCTGGGAAATCAGCAACCAATTCTTTGAATTTTTGTCCATCATTTGCAGCACATTCTTCGATGTAAGCCGTGTTTCCTACAATTCCAACAGAAGCTGTTCCGTCAGAGAAAGGAATCGACCAAATCCATGAAGTATTGTTATTGAATGCATGAATAAAAATGTTTCTTCCTGCTTCTTCAGTTCGTTTGCTATCATCGAAATGTGAAAAAACAGCAGAACGTGGTGGCGTTGGAACTGGTTCTTCTAATTTAAACATGCGTGGTAAAACACGACCGTAACCACTTGCATCTACAACAAATCGGCAGTATAACTCAACTTCTTCGTTATTTTCATTCAAGTATTTTACGTATTGTTGATCTTTACCAGTTTTCACCTCCAAAACTTCTGCTTTGAATTCAACATCCGCACCTTTATTTTGCGTTTCTTTAATTAAGGCATTATCAAAATCAGCACGTTTTACTTGATACGTATAGGTCCAACCTTGCGTAAATTGATCGCTGAAAAGAAAATCACAACGCTCTTCATTGTGGTAAAAACATGCTCCAGTTTTAACCTGAAATTTTTGATCTTCAACACATTTTAACAAGTCCAATTCATCCAAAAAATCCATTGAATGAGGAAGTAAACTTTCTCCAATTACGAAGCGAGGAAATTCCATTTTTTCAATCACTTTAACAGTGAATCCCTCTTTCATAAGTTTACAAGCCGCAACAGATCCAGCAGGACCTGCACCAATTACGACAACATCGAAATTATTTTTCATATTCTTTTATTTTTTTAATTGTCTCTTCAGGATCAATAAAATTGAAACAAGTAACAAATGCACCAATTGTTGCACCTAGAATTCCATGGAATATGATATTTTGACCTGTTAAGTACAAATTACTGATTCTGGTTTTCGTGTTGATCGTTGTAGCAATAGGGTTGTTATAATCTTTCATGATACCGTACAAAGAACCTTCAGGTGTTCCGATATAATCTTTGTAGGTTAAAGGTGTTGAACTATAAACGTTCATTATTTTTTCAGAGAATCCTGGAAAACGTAATTCCATACGTTCTACGATTTTCTGTTCTTTTTCAGCTTTAAATTTCTGGTAGGCTTCATCGCGCTTAGAAGGATTCAAAACAGTATTGAAGGTATTTTCCCACTCTTTTACTTCTTCATACGACATGTAACACATCACACAAAGCGACTCAGCATATTCTGTTGATTTAGAGGAAGCTGGAGTACACAAATACAAGGTGTGCGGCCATTCATTTACGTCATAATTTACTGAATTCCAGCAATCCATGGAATAATGATCGTAGATATTGTAATTGAAGTAGGGAAAAGAATTTTCTTTCAATGAAAAATAAATCATGAACGAAGAAACCGTGTTTTCAAGTTTTGCAATGCGATCTCTATACGCCGGTCTGAAATTTTGCTTTCCAAAAATGTTAATTGTAGGAGTTGGATGCATATTCGAAATAAACTTCGATGCGGCATAGTTTGTTCCATCTGAACAATTCACGGAAGTTATTTCTTTTTGCTCATTGTAATTAGCACTTACAACTTTTTTGCGTTTCAGAATTTCACCTCCATGTTTGCGCAATTCTTTCACCAATAACTTAGCAATTTGAGATCCTCCATCCACCAAACGATAACTTCCTTTGATGTAGCTGTTCATAATTAAAGCAACAACATAAAAAGGAGTAGATTTTTGGTCACCAGCATACAAAGGTCCTGAACCAAGTAGGACATTGCGCAAATCTTCATTTTCAGTAATACTGCAAACGTAATCCCAGGCGCCTAACATCAGAATCTCAGGATTGTTGTAATAAGTTTGCTCTTCACCCATCTCTAGGTTGTACAATGGAAAGAAATCACACATTTCTCGTACTTTCACGCAAAAGGCTTCAATTGCTTCTTTTTCTTCTGGAAAGGCTTGAATTAAATTCGCAGAAAATGCTGCATACCCTTGTGCATGTGGATAGGATTTTCCATTCGGCAATCGGATCAAATCAAAGCAATCACGATCCAACGATTGTAGGTTTAATCCGTCATAAATGCCCAAATATTTGAACATTCTGTACAAATTTTCGCCTTCGTCAAGTCCACCAATGTAATGAACCCCAGTATCGAAAATGCATTTGTCGCGACTAAAAACCTGCAGCGCACCACCAATTTGATGATTTTTCTCTAATACAAGTACAGAATAGCCGTTTTTTGCTAACATGACAGCCGATGAAAGGCCGCCGATGCCACTTCCTACTATTACGAAATCATATTGTTTAGATGCACTCATTTATTTAGCTCTTTCGCAAAATTAGTAAAACATTAGATGTTGTTTTAGAATGTTTTATAATTTCTAAAGAAAGTTGGTTCTTTTCAGCGAAATCGCGCATTTTCTCTTCAGAAATAAATTCTAATGGATGTTCAGATTTATTAAAACCAAAGACCTTGGTCGACAAAAACTCAGTGATTTTTGTGTATTTGTAACTTGAATCTTCTTCTTTTTTAATTCCATCGCGGATAAACAAGATTCCATGTTGATCTAAAACGTCCAAGGCTCTTTGAAGAAACTGATATTGATCTTCTTGCGGAAGGTAATGCAACACATCATTCAAAAAGATTACATCGCAAGCTGTCAGTTCTGTTTGACGAATGTCATTCGCTTCAAATTGTAGATGATCAGAATATTTCACCCCATGATTCGCAACAGCTATTTTGTCAGCGTCGTAATCAACCCCGATAATTTTTCGGTTTTTGTTTCTATAGTGCAAGTAATAACTCAGATAACCGTAACCACAGCCAAAGTCGTAAATAACTTTTCGGTCGTCAATCAAAGTGTCGTAATAATCAAAATTCTTTTTCTCAAGCATCCATTTTACGCGTACATACCATTCGAGGATTGGACCTTTAAGAATATAGTTTTTAATAATAAATGGTTCCCAGAAGTCAATTTTTGCCAATTCTTTCTTCCATATAGCCATTCCATCTTGCATATTTTTCTTGGCTATTTTCGACGTTTCTTGATAACTAATAGCAGGATCAAACGGAATAACATCGAGCGCTTTTACAATTATATGGCCACGATTAATTAGAATATCATTTTTAGGATTCACAAGATGAACACCAATCAATAATAGCGGTTGAATATCTAATTCTAATTCATGAGCAATGTGAAATGCGCCTTTATGGAACCGATTCATTTCGCCATCCTTACTGCGCGTTCCTTCAGGGAATATCACGATAGAATAACCATTCGCAATCAATTCCTTTAAATGAGAAAGATCCTGTGATGCTCCTTCTTTCGCAAATGGATAACCAGCATAGCGAATAAATAAACCAAATACTGGTGAATTGTACACCCAACTTTTCACCATGATTACAGTTTTCGGGTGAAGCATAATCACTGATAAAATATCGAGGAATGAACTATGGTTGGCAATCAACAGTTTCGGTTTACTAAAGTCCACATTTTCAATGTAAACGCGCTTTTTCACGTGTAAACCAGCATAAAGAGTTGATTTCGCCAATTTTGAAACTAAGTAATTTAAAAAGTCCCGTTTACGCTGTTTTTTAACTGGAAGTGGATATAGAATTAATAGCAAAAACACATTCAATAAGATACTTCCTACAAAAAAGTAGGTGAAAAGTAGAATACTATAAATTAAGGTGAAAAATGTAATAACCGATCGACCTTTCTTCAAACGTTTAAAAACAAATAGATTGAAAATGCTTGGTTGAATAAACAAGGCAATAAAAAGAATGGTGGAAATTCCAACCGTACTAATCAATGCAATCGAATGAATTGCTGGGTGTTTTGCAAAAATTAAAACGCCTGTTCCTAAAATGGTTGTTATTCCCGACAATAGAATCGCTGAGCGATAGGATTTATAAGCAGAACTTCCCGTGCGATATTGTTGGATCAATCCATCGGTGGAGAAAATACTAAAGTCATCTCCCAGACCGAAAATAAACGTGGTGATAACAATGTTTACAAAGTTAAACTTGATGTCGAAGAAGTTCGTGATACCCAAAATCCACACCCAGCCGATGACCATTGGTAGGAAAGCAAACAAGGCTAATTCGATACGACCGTAGAGTAATAAAAGTGTAACGAATACTAGCAAAGCCGAAAATATCAGTAGAAAATTGAAATCTTTTTGAACTGAATTCAACATCATTTCTGTTACTTCCGCAATGTCAAGTATGTAGATGTTATCAATGTTTCTTAGGTGTTCTTTACATGCTTTGAGATCGCTTCGGTTGATAACGATACTGGTGATATATGTTTGTTTTCCGTCCGATTGATACGCAAATTTATCGAGACTTAAATCTTCCAATAACTCAGCTCCATCTTCTGGATTCAGTTGAGCAGAATCAATCCATTTGTAGAATGGGTTAAAGGCATTTTCCGAAAAATGGTAGGCGCTAGCAGCTGTTTTAATTTCCTGTTCAACACGATTTTTTCTACTCGACCAAAAGCCATTCCATTTGTTTTCGGCCAAAGTAATTTGTTCCTGAGTTGGCAAATATGGAGCTGTAGAAATCAATTCTGTAATGGCCAATGTGCCTTTCAGGTTTTGTAGTGTGTCGTATATCTGATTATTGATAGCTTTCGCCTCTTCATCTGTGTTTGAACTAGCAATGACGTAAAACTTCTTTTCTTCACCTGGGTTAATTCCTGTATAGAAATTTTCCTTTTGCTTAATCTCATCGGTGTGATAGGAAAGGTTGTTTAAATCCGCATCAAAGGACAATTGAAGTCCACTTTGAAATGAGATGAACGTTATTACAGCAATAGCAATGAAACCAATTCGCAGTAAAATTTTTGGTGTTTTTTTGTCGGTCGTTTTTTGAATACTTTGTGGAAGTTTCACTTTGGTAAGTGAAAAGAGCACGGGCTGAAAAACGAGTGTGAACAAAACAGAACCCAATAAAGTAAACAAAGCAATCAACCCAAAATTTTGAAGAATGATTGATTCGGCAAAAAGCAAAGCACCAAGTGCAGCCACGGTAGTAAAACTTCCCACCACCATCGGCGCACTGATTTCCTCAATGGTTTTGATTAAATCACCCGAATGCTTGTAATGCGTAAAGAAGTGAAAAGAGTAATCGAGTACAATTCCTAAAAGAACAGAAGCAGTTGCCAAGGAAATGGCACTGATGGAAGGTTGTAAATAACCCATCATTCCCATTCCACACAAAACGCCGAATACTGCTGGTAGTACAAAATAGAAAGGTGCTAAAACACTGCGGTAATACAAGACCAAAAGGAGCAGAATTGCAGCCAAACTTAAAAAGGAAGTTAAATACGTATCCGCTTTTACTTGTTTGGCGTTTTCAACAGCTATTTGAAAAGTTCCGAAGTAATCAAAATCTAAATGTTTTTTCTGATTGATGTTTTCCTTGAAAGAAGTCAGCTTTTCATTGAATTTCGTTAGTTGCGCAATGTCTTTTGAATCAATTGCTACCGTTGCAAAAAAGATAATTTTTTGTTCATCTTTCGTATAAATCAAACCGTCTTTGACAACATAGGAACCTTTCCCTTGCTCAGGTTTAAGTGATTCAAGTTTTTTGAATGTCAGACCTAAAGGATCAAAAGCATAAAGATGTTTTAAGAAAAAACCATTGGTGCCTTCTAGTTTTTGTGCAGCGGATTTAATTTTTAAGTTGATCGAATCCGTAGTTAAATGTTGATCAATGTTCTCATAATCTTCGGCATTGAAGCGAAGAATAGCTGATTTTTGAAAATACCGAAGTAGTTTTTTCTCATTGACCGAAGAATATACCTTTACATCCTTAATCTCAGTTTTAAACTTAGTGGTAATCTCCTCTTCCAATGAAGCTAAATTTTCATCCAGAAGCGTTTGGTCATCACTACTTTTAATAGAAAAAACGATTTGTTTATTGATAGAATTTTCCTGAATTAACTGACTAACTTTTTGATATTCTTCACCTTTTGGAAATATTGAGTATAAATCTTCATTGATGTTTAACTGGAAAATTCCATTCACCAAAAACCCAATACTTCCCAGAAAAAGAAGCACAAACAACAAAGGCTTTCGAATGAGTAAACGAACAATGGAGGATAAAAATGTACCCATATTTAGTAAAAAATAGTTAGTAGTCTATGTTTGGTTAATCCCACGTTTTAGGATAGTCAGCTAATTTTTTATATTCTTCTTTATTGACGTCTTTTAAAACCATTAAACTTGCATTAAAGGCTGCTTTCACTGCAATTGGCACTCCACCACCAAGTTCTGCCCAATGTCCACCGATAAAAATGTTTTTAACTGGCGCTCGGTAATGTGCAACTTTCAACTGCATGTTGATTCGTCCTGGTCGTGTTCCCATCATCGAACCGTCTTTGTTGTGCGTGTAACGATGATAGGTTACTGGTGTTGCAACTTCGTAAAATAAAATGTGTTCACGCAAATTCGGACAAACTTGTTTTTCAACACGTTCAAAAATGATTTGTGCAAATTGTTCTTTCAAGGCTTTGTACTCATCCGTGCGCACAAATTCACCTTTTTCATTCACTTTTGTTTTCCAATTGTCTTCATACATCATCCAAGCTGGAACAAAAATGTTTAGCGTTCCTTGTCCTTCAGGAGCAAGCGTTTTATCGCGCACAGTTGGGGCCAAAATACTGATGAACGATTTATGTGGATCACCAGAAATATGCTCTGTTCGCTTCGTTTCTTCATTGAATAAATAAAGCATTACATCTTTAAATCCAAGACTTTCAGCCGTACAATCCAACGCAACGGAAATCGTAAGCGACGAACTATATAATTCAGATTTGGCTAGTTTTTCTTTTAATTTTTGAGGAACAGCTTCTGCTGGCAATAATTTGTTGTAAAGCGTATCGATGTCACAAGCGGCAATTAAATGATTCGCACTGATTGTATAATCTTTGTGGCGTTTTTTATACGTTACTTCTTGGAATACATTGTTGACAATGCCAATGTTCGTAACCTCGGCACTTAAAATGACTTCAGAACCATTTTTTTCAATTTTTGATTCTAGCCATTCTGGAATTACCTTACTTCCGCCAATTGGTGGATTTTGATAATCTTTATTATAGGCCCAAGCAATTGGAAATAAACAAGAAAGTAAATCGGGTTCAGAACAAAACAACTCCAATAAACGCTCGTCTTTGAAAAATTTGCGCAATCCTTTCTCAACACCTTTTTCACCACCGTACAAAGCGTACTTAATGATTGGGTAGATAATACGCAGTTGCTTCAATTTATAGGTCATTTTTCCTAACCCACTCAATGACTCATTGGATAAAAAGAACTGCGGAAATTTGTTTGAAACATCCGCAACAGTGCGTGCAGCTTTAAAGAATTTTTCAATTCCTTCCTCTTCATGCGGAAAATCCGTAATCAATTGGGCTTTTAATTCTTCTGGGTTATTGGTCAAAACAAAAGAATAATTTTTTGTTTCGTGTTGGTGAATCGACTGCATTGTAATTGGTCGAGGGAAATCGTTACCCAAATATTCAAACACTTTGGTTACTGTTCCTTGGTCACCACATTGGTTTAACCAATGGATCGCAGTATCGAAAACGAAACCTTTACGATCAAATCCTTGCAAATAGCCACCAATTAAATAATGGCGCTCCAATACGCAGACCTTAAGGCCAGCTTTTGATAGCAATGCAGCAGCTGTAAGTCCGCTAACTCCAGCACCTATGATGATAACATCGAAGTCTTTTTTTGTCATTTGCTTCAAAAGTAATAAAATGAAGGAATATGGGAAAAAGATTATCATTTTTCGCAGCATTAAATGTTTTACTTTTCATTTTAGTTTTAATAATTATCTTTGTCCATTGTTAACGCCTTAACCGGCTACTTTTTAAACAATTAATTGAATGAAAGCTATCGACGCGCTTTATGAAGCCCAAAAAATTGTTTTTAGTCCTTTTGTGTTTCAAACCGTATACTCAATGTATGAATTGGGTCTTTTTGAAATAATTAATGAGCAAAAAGAGGGATTAACCATCGACGAAATTGCTGAGAAATCCAAGGTTTCAAAATACGGCGTGACTGTATTGATCGAAATGGCTGAAGCAGCTGAAATCGTGGAAAAGTTAGAAGGTGATAAATACCAATTGACAAAAGTTGGATATTTTATTTTGCGTGATGAAATGACACGTGTAAACATGATGTTTACGCAAGATGTTTGTTACGAAGGCTTGTATCATTTAAAAGATGCGATTTCAACAACCTCACCATCCGGATTGAAAGTCTTTGGTGATTGGAAAACGGTTTATGAAGGTTTAGCTTCGTTGCCAGCATCGGTTAAAAAATCATGGTTCGAATTTGATCATTTTTATTCTGACAATTCATTTGACGATGCATTGAAAATTATTTTCAGAGATCAGCCAAAACGCATTTTTGACATTGGTGGTAACACAGGAAAATGGGCGATTGCTTCAACTAAATACAATTCTGATGTGAATGTGACTATTTTTGATTTACCAGGTCAATTGAAAGTTGCACAAGAAAACATCAATAAAATTGATGAAATCAAGGACAGAGTTGATTACCAAAAAATCGATTTGTTAGATCCAATTTCAACAATTCCTGCAGGAGCTGATGTGTATTGGATGAGCCAATTTTTGGATTGCTTTTCTGAAGCAGAAATCGAAGCAATTCTTATCAAAATAAAAGAAAACGCGAGCAAGGATTCTACGATTTATATCATGGAAACCTTCATTGACGATCAAAAATTCCCTGCTGCAACATTCAGCTTAGTTGCAACTTCGTTATACTTTACGGCAATAGCAAACGGAAACAGTAAAATGTACTCGTCAAGCGTATTAAAATACATCATTGAAAAAGCTGGTTTGAAATGTGTGAATTCATACCAATTACATGAAGACAGCTTTCATACTATTTTAGAAGTTAAACTTTCCTAATTCAGTTAGGAGATATTGAATAATACAATGTATAGATTGGATTTATCGGCAATTGAACAGTATGCTTGCAAGGGCAAACGTTTAGAACTTAATGATGATTTAATTCATCAGATCGAAGCTTCATTTTCTTTTTTGAAAGAATTTTCAAGTGACAAAATCATCTACGGAATTAATACTGGATTTGGACCAATGGCTCAATTCAAAATTGATGATGATAAATTGAATCAACTGCAATACAACTTAATCCGAAGTCATTCTTCAGGAACAGGTAAAGTATTAGACGATGAAAGTGTTAGAGCTGTTTTAGTTGCTCGAATCAACAATTTCTTACAAGGGAATTCTGGCGTAAGTTATCCTGTAATTGAACAACTGACAACCTTCTTAAATCAAGAAATCTATCCTGAAATATACGAACATGGTGGAGTTGGAGCAAGTGGAGATCTTGTTCAATTGGCGCATTTAGCCTTAAATCTAATCGGTGAAGGTTATGTGAAATACAAGGGTGAACGCAGACCAACCATGGATGTGTTGAATGAACTTGGAATTAAACCATTGAAAATCGAATTGAGAGATGGATTAGGTTTGATGAACGGAACTTCATGTATGTCTGGTTTGGGTGCCATCAATCTTATTTACGCTTACCGTTTATTGAATTGGGGTATCGCTAGCTCTTCAATTATTAATGAAGTGGTTGAAGCGTACGATGATTCTTTTTCTGTTGGATTGAATCGCGTGAAATTGCATGAAGGTCAAATGTATGTTGCTGACCAAATGCGCAGTTTTCTTTCAGATAGCAGTTTAATCAAGAAAAGAGAAGAGTTGTTTTCGGATAACGACGTTCTACAAAACATTGAATTCAAAAAGAAAATTCAAGAATATTATTCCATTCGTTGTGTTCCACAAATTTTGGGACCAGTGAAAGAAACCTTGGATTTTGCCAAAAAAGTGGTGGAGAATGAATTCAATTCAACAAACGATAATCCAATTATTTCGGTAGAAGACCAAAATGTTTACCACGGAGGTAACTTCCACGGAGATTACGTTTCCTTGGAAATGGATAAAATAAAAATTGTTGTTACAAAAATGACCATGTTGGCTGAACGTCAATTGAATTTCTTATTGAACAGCAAAATCAACGATCAGTTTCCTGCTTTCCTAAATATGGGCGTATTAGGTTTCAATTTTGGTTTGCAAGGAATGCAATTCACAGCAACCTCAACCACTGCGGAAAGTCAAATGTTATCGAATCCAATGTATGTACACAGTATTTCGAATAACAACGACAATCAAGACATTGTTAGTATGGGAACGAATTCGGCAATTATTGCTAAACGCGTGATCGACAATGGTTTCCAAGTGATGGCCATTCATATGATGGCGGTTTGCCAAGCAATTGATTTGTTGGACGAAGAAAAGAGAAAATTATTGTCTTCAAAAACAATGGAAGTTTATCATATTATTCGAAAAGTTACGCCTCACGTTGGTGAAGATGTTGCACAATTTGAAAATATTCGTAATATTATCGAAACATTAAGCAAAACAACTATCTAATTATGAAATGTGCTTTAATTACTGGGGCCTCAAGAGGAATAGGGCGTGCAGTAGCAATTCAATTGTCAAGCGACTTGAATTTACATATTATAATAAATTACTCTTCAAACGAGACTGCTGCTTTAGAAACACAAAAAATGATTCAAGAGAATGGCGGAAGTGCTGAATTATTGCCGTTTGATGTGAAAAATTCTGAACAAGTTTCAAGTTCTATTGCTGAATGGTTTACAAACAACCCTGATAAAAAAATCGAAGTATTGGTAAACAATGCTGGGATTACACGCGATAATTTGTTCCCTTGGGTAACAGAAAAAGATTGGGATGACGTGTTAAATACGTCGTTGAAAGGAATGTACAATTGTACACAAGCGGTCATTCAAAAAATGCTGCGCAATCGTTCTGGTCGAATTATCAATATTGCTTCTTTAAGTGGATTGAAAGGAGTACCAGGACAAACAAATTATTCTGCTGCTAAAGGTGGAATGATAGCTGCAACAAAAGCATTGTCTCAAGAAGTTGCAAAACGAAATATTACAGTGAATGCTGTTGCTCCTGGATTTATTATCTCCGACATGACGAATGAGTTAGATGAATCAGAATTGAAAAAAATGGTTCCAGCGAATCGTTTTGGAAAAGTTGAAGAAGTGGCACATTTGGTAAGTTTTCTAGCATCAGATAAAGCTGGTTATATTACAGGAGAAGTGATCAATATTAACGGTGGAATTTATTCATAAGATGGAGAGAAGAGTCGTTATAACTGGAATTGGAATTTATTCGTGTATTGGAGAGAATCTAAATGATGTATTGGGTTCTTTGCAAACGGGTAAAAGCGGAATTATTTATGATCCAATTCGAAAAGATTTTGGATACCGTTCAAGTTTAACAGGTTTTGTAAAAGATCCAGATTTGAAACCGTTTCTTTCCAGAAGAGAACGTATCGGCATGCACCAACCAGCAATGTTTGCCTACATGGCAACAAAAGAAGCATTGGAAGGATCAAATTTAGATGTTGATTTTTTAGAGCACAATGAAACAGGAATTATTTACGGAAATGATTCTACAGCAGGTGCTGTAATTGATACAATTGATAAAGTGCGTGAAAAAAAGGACACTACTTTAATTGGAAGTGGTGACATTTTTCAAAACATGAATTGCACTGTAAACATGAACCTTTCGACAATCTATAAATTGAAAGGAATCAATATTACAATGTCTGCGGCGTGCGCTTCAGGTTCCCACTCAATTGGAATGGGTTACTTGTTGATTAAACAAGGTTTGCAAGAACGTGTAATTTGTGGTGGTGCACAAGAAATCAATGTTTATGCCATGGGAAGTTTTGACGGTTTGGGTGCGTTCTCAATGCGTCAAGATGATCCAACACGCGCTTCTCGTCCTTTCGATAAAGACCGTGATGGTTTAGTTCCTTCTGGAGGTGCAGCAACAGTGATCATCGAATCATTGGAATCGGCATTGAAACGAAATGCGCCGATCTATGGTGAAATAATTGGTTATGGTTTCTCATCTAATGGAGATCATATTTCGAACCCAAATTTTGACGGACAATTCCGTTCGTTGAATATGTCTTTGAAACAAGCGGGAGTTACGCCAGATGATATTGATTACATCAATGCTCATGCTACTTCAACAGTTGTTGGTGACGGAACAGAAGCGCAAGTAATTGCTGATGTCTTAGGCTCAAAAATCCCTGTAAGTTCAACGAAAGGAATGACGGGACACGAATGTTGGATGGCTGGAGCTAGTGAAGTGGTGTATTCATTATTGATGATGCAAAATGATTTCATTGCCCCGAATGTCAATTTTGAAAATCCAGACGAAGATTCAAAACGCATTAACATTATTCCAGAATATACTGAGAAAAAAATTGATTGTTTCCTTTCCAATTCATTTGGTTTTGGTGGAACCAACTCATCCCTTATAATAAAAAAGTTCATTAAATAAATTGATTAAAAGTAGTATGGAACGTTCAGAGATTATTAGTACAACAAAAAAATTCCTTTCGGAAGAGTTTGAAGTAGCTATTGATAGTATTCAAGACGATAAAAATTTGCGCGACACATTGGATCTTGATAGTTTAGATTATGTTGATTTAGTCGTTCTTATTGAAGAAAATCTTGGTTTTAAACCGACAGCTGATGATTTTAAATCTGTTGAAACGTTCGGAGATTTTTATGATTTAGTGGAGGGAAAACTTAAAATGGCCTAAATCCATGGAAAAAAAATGGGATGGGAAAACAAAAGGATCTCTTCTAGGATATAAGTTTTTCGTTCTTTGTATCAAGTTTTTTGGTATTTGGATTTCCTATTTTTTTTGCCTCGGGGTAGCTTTTTATTTTGTCTGTTTTTCAGGAAAACATCGAAAAGCACTAACGCATTTTTATCAAAAAGGCTTTGGTTTCTCCAAAGTGAAAGCGCTAAAGCTTGCGGCTAAAACATTCAATGCCTTTGGTCGTGTATTAATTGATAGAATTGCCTTAAAAACGTCAAAAAAACGCCATTATTCACACAGCTTTGATAACGAACAAGCGCTCCTTGATATTTCAAAAAATGGCAAAGGTGGTTTTCTGTTTTCTGGTCATGTTGGGAATTGGGAAAATGCAGGGAACTTAATTGGAGAGCGTATCACGTCGAAAATTAACGTCCTGATGTTGGACCATGAAGTGGAAAAAATCAAAGCGTTCATTGAAGATGCAACTGACAAGGCAAAATACAATTTAATTCCGCTAAAAGATGATATGTCGCATTTAGTGCTGATTCATCAAGCCTTGAAAAGGAATGAATTAATTGCTTTGCATGCCGATCGAACAATGAGTAATCAAAAAACGTTTCGATTTAAATTTTTGGAAGGAATAGCTGAGTTTCCCGCAGGACCTTTTATCATGGCAAGTAAGTTTAAAGTGCCCATTACTTTTGTTTTTGCAGTAAAAGGAAAAGGCTTACATTATAATTTATCAGCGACAGAACCTATTTTGGATGCATTGAGTCCTGAAGAAATAGCTGAAAAATACGTGCGCAAGTTGGAGCAAATGGTACGCTCAAATCCAACGCAATGGTTTAATTTTTATGAATATTATGTTGATTGATCAAGCAAAAATTAAAACAATAATTCCGCAAAGAGAACCTTTCATCATGATTGATGGTTTATTGAATGCGGATAATTCCGGTTTTAACAGTACGTTTAAAATCGTGGATACAAATTGCATGTTGGATGGAACTGTTGCGTCTGAAGGTGCTTTAGTAGAAAATATTGCGCAAACGTGTGCTGCTGGATTCGGTTATCTAAGCAGCTTGGAAGGTCAAACAGAACCGCGTTTGGGTTTTATTGGTGCTGTAACAAAGCTAGAGGTTTTTGGTGAAGCACACGTGAACGACCAATTAGATACGCGTGTTGAGATACTCAATACCTTTGAAAATATTCATTTGATTGAAGGAACAGTCAGATGCAATGAAACGGAATTACTTAAATGCCAAATGAAAATTGTTTTAGCATGATGATTCTTCAAAGTGAAATCGATATTACAGTAAGGTTCAGCGAAACAGACGCAATGGGCGTGGTTTGGCATGGAAATTACTTGAAATTCTTTGAAGACGCACGCGAAAAATTTGGCTTAGATCACGGAATGGAATACCTGGATGTGTATGCAAAAGGTTTTTTCACTCCAATCGTAAAATCAGAAATCAATCATAAAACAACTGTTAACTACGGTGAAAATGTGAAAGTTCAAGCAACATTGGAACGTCACGATGCCGCCAAAATAGTTTTCAGATACACGGTTTGGAACACCACAACCAATAAAATTGCAGCGACAGGAATGACCATGCAGGTGTTTATGAATGCTGAAACGAGAGAATTAGAATTGGCAAAACCTGAGTTTTATGAAGCTTGGGAAACTAATCAAAACTGGATCAACGAGTGAAATGTTATTTGAAATATGGTGCTTTGATAAGTCCGCTTGGAACGACCATAGAGGATCATGCGCATGCCTTATTGTCAAATAATTCAGGAATAAAACAAGTGGAAGGTTCTGGATTTATCAATGAAAATTGGTTTCTAGGAAAAATGAATGAACTGTCCGGAGATTATGATGCCTTGTTGGAAAAAGCACTTAGTTCACTTCAATCAATCTGGGATACTGAAACGTTAAAGTCTCCACGAACAGGTGTTTTTGTGAGTACAACAAAAGCCAATATGCGCTTATTGCCTGGAGATACTTTTGAATCAACACGCGCTTTAATCAAAAAACAGTTGCACCAAGAAGTCGATCCAGTCATTATTTCAAATGCCTGTATTTCGGGAGTTGTAGCCGTTAATGTTGCAGCTGATTATTTGAAAGCTGGAAAATTTGACCGCGCAATTATCATCGGAATTGACGTCCTTTCAGATTTTATAATTTACGGTTTTCAGAGTTTGTTTGCCTTGGGGAATGAAGTCTGTAAGCCATTCGACGCAGAACGAAAAGGTATTTCACTTGGCGAAGCATGTGGAA
>JBDKHH010000022.1:0-6229 GCA_039797785.1 Bacteroidota bacterium
TGGAAATGGAAAATGGCATCGAAGGAAAGGTATATCTTCGTTTTGTTGTGGATGAGGCTGGAAAACTTTCAGACGTTAAAGTACTACGAGGTGTAAATGGAGGACCAGGCTGTGATAAAGAGGCGAGAAGAGTAGTTCAAGCAATGCCAAATTGGAAACCAGGAATGAACAATGGCAAGGCGTGTAAGGTTTATATGACAATTCCTGTTGTTTTTCGTTTAAATTAGTGGTTCAAAAGTAAAAGAATGGTTGTGAAAAGAGTAAGCTTGTTTTTGGGTGTTGTGCTTGTCGGATTGTCAAGTGCATGTGCGGATAATGTAAAAGAGCAAAAAGATACCAAAGTTGAAACAACCGCAAAAGAAGAATCTGAGAGTAAAGTAAATACTAAGTCGCCAAATCATACATCTTCTTCCAATGCACAATCCTCTGCTACTGCAAAAACGGTCAATGTTCCAAAACAAAAACGCGTAATTCAATTTATACCTCCAAGAATCGTTGAGTATGATGATGAATATCTTCCAACTGTTCAGGAAATTACGGATATTGATTGGTCGGCCAAAACACAGAAAGGTAGTGATGATTATTATGGAGACGTGGAACCAGCTCCAATACCAGAAATTCGTGTCGAAAGTGATATTTTAGAAATTGTTGACGAACCTGCAGAGTTCCCCGGCGGAATGGATGCCATGCGTGAATATCTCAAAAAAAATATGATGTATCCCATGAGCGCGAAAGAGGCAGGGATAGAAGGTAAATGTTATTTGCGCTTCATTGTAAATACAGATGGCTCGATTTCAAATGTACGCGTTGTACGTGGCGTTGCAGACTGTCCAGAGTGTGACAAGGAAGCGATGCGTGTGGTTAAAAATATGCCAAATTGGAAACCAGGAAGAATGAATGGTAAAGATGTGAAAATGTATTTTACTTTGCCAATTGCGTTCAAACTGGTTTGATTCCTATTTCTTCTTACTATTTAAATGCATTTGATAAATCATTCCATCAGATAAGCCGATTTTAGGAACGAGAATATCTTTTGCTTTGAGCTCTTTCAGGATATATAAATAAATGTCCATCGCAGGAACAATTACGTCTGCACGGTCTGGCTTTAATTGAAATTGATCGACACGTTGAGAAACACTTAGTTCAGCTAATTCGTTACGCAATGTTGAAATGGCCTTCACTGATAACGCTTCCAATTGTCCAGCACCCAGCATTTTGTGAACTTTATTGATGTTTCCACCAGTTCCAAATAAGCGATGTGGTGATTTCAAATCAACATGAGAAGCAATCCAATCATGAATTTCCGTCCATATATCTTTCTTTACTTTTTCCTTTAGCAAACGAATCGTCCCAATTTCAAATGATTTTGAGGCCACACGTTCACCACTTTCAAACACGCTGACTTCAGTACTACCTCCGCCAACATCAATGACAATGAAAGGATGCGTTTTATCAAAATCGAGCAAGAAGAAGGTTCCAAAAATTAATTCAGCTTCTTCATCTCCACTGATTACTTCAATTTGAACACCCGTTTCTTCCAGAATTTTTTCAATTATTTTTTCGGAATTGACTGCTTCGCGCATCGCTGAAGTTGCAACGGCGCGCAATTTTTTCACATCAAAAATCTCAGAGATTAGCTTAAACGCTTGAATCGTTTTTACAAAATCTTCGGTTTTCTTTTTTGAAATTTTTCCGTCATCAAACACTTCTTCACCCAAGCGCAAAGGAACACGTGTATAAGATATTTTCTTTACAAACGAATGTTCTCCTTCCTTTTCAACTTCTCCAACGAGTAGTCGAGCGGCATTGGTTCCAATATCGATTGCACCGAATTTCATGAATGCTTATTTCTTTCTGAAGTAAATACGAATAGGAACTCCACAGAAATCGAATTTTTCTCTCAAACGATTTTCTAAGAAACGCTTATACGATTCAGGAACATATTGCGGTAAATTACAGAAAAATGCAAATGCCGGTGAATGAGTTGGCAATTGTTGAATGTATTTAATGCGAATGTATTTTCCTTTTAAAGCTGGTGGTGGTGTTGCTAAAATAATTTCTTGCATCACCTCATTCAATACAGAAGTTGAAATTTTCTTCGTTCTGTTATCATGCACCATCATTGTTGCTTCTAAGGCTTTGTGAATACGTTGCTTCGTTATTGTCGATGTAAAAATGATGGGAACGTCGTTGAACGGAGCCAATTGTTCACGTAGTTTTTCTTCGTATTCATTCATGGTATTTTGATCTTTTTCAACCAAATCCCATTTATTCACCAAGACAACAACTCCCTTAGAGTTTTTCTCAATCATGTAATAAATACTCAAATCTTGCTTTTGAAGTCCCTCTTCAGCATCAATCATGAAAATACAAACATCTGCCTCCTCAATGGTACGAACTGAACGTAAGACAGAATAATATTCGATGTCTTCTTGTACTTTAGCCTTCTTACGAATTCCGGCTGTATCAATCAACATGAAGTCGAATCCAAAGGCATTGTAACGTGTATTGATTGAATCGCGTGTTGTTCCCGAAATATTCGTAACAATGTTGCGTTCTTCGCCTGTTAAAGCGTTTACCAACGATGATTTACCAACGTTTGGACGACCAACAATCGCAATACGTGGTAAGTGATCTTTTTCGTTGACACTTTCGTCTTCTTTATCAAAGTGTTTAACCACTTCATCCAATAATTCTCCTGTTCCAGTTCCGTTTGTTGCAGATAAATCGAACACATCACCCAATCCAAATTGGTAGAATTCAGCCGATAAACCGATGCGATCATTACTGTCTACTTTATTCGCAGCAATGAAAACAGGTTTTTTAGATTTGCGCAACAATGCCGCAACTTTCTCATCTAAATCAACAATTCCTGTGGTAACATCCACCATGAACACAATGACGTTTGCCTCTTGAATAGCGATTTCTACTTGCTTGCGGATTTCACCTTCAAAAATATCATCCGAACCTTTTACATAACCTCCAGTATCAATCACCGAAAATTGTGCACCGTTCCATTCACCTTTTCCGTACAAACGGTCGCGAGTTACACCACTAATCTCTTTTACAATCGCATTGCGTGACTCCGTCAGGCGATTAAACAAGGTCGATTTCCCCACATTCGGGCGACCTACTATTGCAACTATATTTCCCATTTTCTAGAATATTGAACATGGAGCATGGAGCATGGAGCAATGACTGTTTCAAATCGATGTTCTATGTTCTATGATCGATGTTCTAATCAATAACCGTATTTCTTTAATTTATTTTCTGTTGATCGCCAATCTTTATCCACTTTCACAAATGTTTCCATGAATACGCGGTGATCAATGAACTTTTCAATTTCAATGCGTGCTTCGCGACCAATTTTCTTCAACATTTCGCCGCCTTTTCCGATTACAATTCCTTTTTGCGAATCACGTTCAACGATGATCACAGCACGAATGCGCGTCAAGTTGATTTCGTCTTTGTATTCTTCAATTTCTACTTGACAACTGTACGGAACCTCTTTGTCGCAGTGCAAGAAGATTTTCTCGCGGATAATTTCCGAAACAAAGAATCGCATTGGGCGATCCGATAATTCTTCTTTATCAAAGTAAGCTGGACTTTCAGGAACCAATTCAAGAATTTTTTCCCAAACTGCTTGAACGTTAAAATCGTGTAAGGCAGAAACTGGATATACCAATGCATTCGGTAATTTTTCTTGCCAAAACGTGATGCGTTCGAACACTTTCGCTTGGTCACTTAAGTCAATTTTGTTGATCAAACAAATCACAGGAACACGTAACTTCTGGATTTTCTCCAATGTTTCCTTGTGATTCATATCGTTTTCTTTCGTGTCGGTGATGAAGATAAGTACATCCGCATCTTTCAACGAAGCGTTCACGTAATCCATCATTGCTTCGTGCAGTTTGTAGGCTGCATTTACAACTCCAGGAGTATCGGAAAAAACAATTTGATAATTCTCATCATTTACGATTCCGAGAATACGATGGCGCGTCGTTTGTGCTTTGGAAGTTACAATAGACAACTTCTCGCCAACTAAACGATTCATTAATGTGGATTTACCAACATTTGGACTACCAACGATATTTACGAAACCTGATTTGTGAGACATTACACTGAAATTAATTTGCAAAGGTAGATAAAATGCAACTAGTATCAAAGGACGCCGAAAGCTTTCGGCAGACAAAGGACTTTTGGACTTCAGGACATCAAGACTTCAGGACGTTAAGACAAAAGACAAAGGACTTGAAGACGAAAGACTAGTTCATTTTAAAATAAGCTACATTAATTTCAAGAGATTGAATTGGTTCTAATCTATGCTCCATCTTCCATGTTCCTTGTTCAATGTTCCCTGTCTGCGCTGGAGGCTACGACAGGCTGGCATGCTCCATCTAGTTCACAATCATCTTTTGCGCCACTTTCACATCTCCAATTGTCAAGTAAACAAAATACACATCGCCACGGTTCAATTTTCGGAACTTGATGGTTTTGGAATGTTGTCCAATTGTCAATTCTTTCAAGGTTTTTTCAAGGCGCAACGTTCCGTCCATGTTTGTAACCTCAACCAAAACATCTCCTGCATTTTTCAAGTTAAAATTTAAACTTAATCTGTCTTCAATCGGATCTGGATACAATTGTAATTGCGTACCACTAATACTTTGAACATTCAAAGTGCTGTGATCCCCTTGTGTTTTAATTAAATAAACTGGATAAATCATTTCACTTGCCTTACTTTCAACACCTGTATTGATCCAGAAAATATTTGCTGCTGGACTTTGAATTCCACCATAGATGTAACCTAAAAGAACAGTGTCACTAATAAATTTATCCATTGGTATAACTTCATTCGGAAGGATTGAAAGCGATGGATTGATGATGAATTCGGAAGCCGCGCCTAAATAAGCAGGCATGTTAACGGGCATTTTAAATTCCGCGAATTTTCCGTTCTTATCATAAGCAACACGCGCAACAGTTTTTACAAAAGGAACATCGTTGTCTTGCACTAAGTATGTTGAGCTATCATAGTACTGGGCAATTCCTCCAAAAAACAGATTATGCATTGTTTCGTTTCCATAAAGAGAAACAGTTGCACAATGATAATGATTGTAGTATTGAGCGAAATCTGGAACAACGGTAAATGAATCTTTATCAATCACAACAGCATTTAAGTATGGAAGATTTACTTCTTTTTGAAAAACTCCTGAAAAAGCAATCAGACCATCTTTACCGTTTGGAAGAATTTGTGGAAGGACATTGAAATCTCTTCTGTGCAAATGTTCGTCACTTTTTACATCTCCCAGATGTTTGTATTCAATTTTATTTTCATTGACTGAAAATGTGAATTTTCGCACTCCGCTTAAATATGTTTGTGTGAATGTTCCGTTCCCCATTGGGTTGTATTGACCATCAAAACGGTGTCCACCAGTTAAATAAAACGCATCATTGACGATCAATAATTGTCCACCAGTAATTGCGAAAAGTTCATCTTTGACTTGTAAAATGTGTGAAGAAAAATCCGATTTATTTATGATTGCATCAATGACACTTGGCAAATGAATCGCAGTTAAATTTGGATAGGTGATATGATCATCAGCAGATTTTGAAATACCGTAACCCCCCATCAAATATAAATATTCACCTTTTTGGATGAATTCCATATTGGTTGAACTCAGTTGTTCTTGTAAGCTTGTAGAAAGCGCTGTTAAAGGTGCAACCCAACGTTTTTTCAGAATCGGATCAATCACAAGTAATTGTGTATTGTGTCCCGCTGAATCGAACGTTGCCCAAGGCTGACGTCTATGTAAACCATCCAAGCGCCCTCCAACTACCAACCATTTTCCATTTGCTTGTCCAACTGCAAATGATTGTAATCCACCCAATTGAGGAATGGAAATCGAATCAATTTTTATAGTGTAGGGAAATGATTGCGCATTAGAAAATAAGCTTACAATCAGGGTTAGGGCGAACAAAAACAGCTTCATACTATTGAATTTGGTTGTGCAAAATAAGTTTAAATTCTTCGGTTGAAGTATGACTTAAGTCACATAAGTTCAAAATACTTTCCATGCACGTAGACCGCTTCGAATTTCGTTTTGATGGAACCTTGATCAGGTTTGTTTTTTTGTGAAAGTGTTTCTAAATCGCGCAACCAATCAAATACGAAGGCATACGTTTTTAAATCAAAATGTGGATCTTGTTGATGCTTGCGTTTCATTTTTTGTAC
>JBDKHH010000023.1:0-16184 GCA_039797785.1 Bacteroidota bacterium
CAAAACGTTACCTGCAAGCATAACAGCCACGCACAAACAGACATACAGATGAGAAAAATTATTTTTTTGCTTTTGACGCTGACACAAATTTCTTGTGAAAGTCAAACAAATGACATACATGCATTCAAGGATGACGAACTTACATTCAAGGTTCAATATAAACCTGAAAAAAAGTATAGCCAGACAATTGAACAAACATCTCATACTGATATCAAATATTCAGGTTCTGAGGAATTTCTTCAAAAACTAAAAGATAAAGGAGTTCAAAATCCGACCATAACAGATAAGGCAACAAAGATTGAATCCATATTCAAGACCGGTAAACTAACTGACGGGACAAATTTTCCTTTGACAATGGAGTTTATTAAGACAACAAGTAGTGACGGCAAAAAGGAAATTCCAGACGGAACACTAATATATGGACACTGTTCAATCGGTAATATGCCGACACTTGACTCAATAGCTTCAGACGAACTTGACGAAGAATTTAAAAAAGCGCTACTTCAAGCAATGCAAAGCTCTCTTTCACAATTATCTTTACCTGAAAAACGAGTTAAGGTTGGTGAAAGTTTCTCAAGAGAATCACCACTTTCAATGCCTATTGCAGGAGTGACAGTTGAAATGACGATTACAACAAATTATAAGTTATTGGGCATTACGAATGGCATAGCGGACTTTGATGTTTCACAAGTTTACACAATGAAATCAACCATTACAAAACACACTATCAAAGCGACAGGAAACGGAAAAGGAAAATTGCTTTATGACGTATCAAATAATTATTACCTCAAATATCAAATTGACACAGAAATGGGAATGAATATGAAACTTGATAATTTCGACCTTGACTTAAATTCTAAGAGTGGCTTTATTCAAACGACAGTAATAACGACAAACTAAAATGCCAGCAGGTAACAGCTGCTTAAGCGCCAGCCCAAAATCTAGCTTCGCAACAAAGAGAAATTTGAAAGAAAAAGTTCTATCTTCGAAACAACAATTTATTTAAAGAGTTGGGCCGAGCGCCTAGCAGCGAAACGTTAGCAGCAATAATAATAGTAACAATAAGATGAACAAAATCGAGAAAATAACAGTAGCTTCTATAATCGGATGGTTTTTTATCCATTTGATAATATTTATTACAACTAAAATTGATCCATGTGGATTTGAGAGACCACTTGAACACTTTTGGCCAATTGATGGCGGGATTATTTCTTGCGTCTATGATTTGTCAGAATTCTTGATATATGGAATAACACCAATAATTATTTACTCGACTTATAAAATTTTGTCAAGATTTAGCAAAAAATGATTTTATAGAGCAAGAAATACTGAAAGCAAAACAATTCAACAATACAAAACGTCAATGGTAAACTTCTTACGACAACTTATAAATCCCCAAATTAACCATGAGATGTTTTATGAAGTTTTACGTGACTTTCGAAAGGGCGGGCTAAAACCTGAAATATATGATGAATTCGTCTTAGCTATTCAATCGCTACCACCAATTCCTAAAAGAAAATTATCAGACTATTCTGTTTTTGACAAATTTGGCTTAACAGACATTTCAGAAGATGACTTCTCAGCAATAATGCGAGAAGTAATGAAAAGGGGAATTGATAAAAGTAAATTCTGTTGGCATCCAGAAGCAAGCCCGACAAATTGCAATGTTGATAGCAAAGGAAGAATAATTATTTCGGCAGCTCATTCAATACAAAACAATGGTGTTCTGAGCAAAATCGTTGATAATGGGCACGTAATGAGTTATGCTTTAGACAAAGGAGAGTTTGATGGAAAAGAACTTGGTAAAAACCACGCTTCAATATTTTGGGGATTTTGTAACAAACACGATGCTATATTTAAACCAATTGAAATTCAACCATACACACAAACAGCTGAACAAAATTTTCTGTTTGCATATAGGGGCTTTGTAGTTTCAAGCCACAAAAAAATTGAAGTTTCAACTTGGATGAATTTTGGGGAGCAATCGGACAACGATATCAAAGAGAATAAACAAATCTTTGATAATGCAATATTAGCAAATGACTATTCCGTTATAGAAACAGAAGTTTTCGAATTACCAGCATTTTATCCCATCGCTGTATCATCAGCATTTTATTTGGACTATGATTTCCAAGGAAATCCGATTCCGCATTCAGAAGACAGAATGGAAGATATTTTTGTTACGCTGTATCCAGTAGAGAACAAGACAATCTTTTTGTTAAGCTACTTCACGAAAGACAAACATTTGTATGGCAACTTAGGAAATCAATTAAAAGACAGGAATAACCTAAAATCTGACATAACGATGCTAATTGCTGCTCACACAGAAAATGTCTTCTTTAATCCAGTTTACTATAAGACATTCATTGATAAATATGAAAAAACACTTGAACTAATTATGTTTCATACTCAATTTGACCACGCTTCAATTGGGGACAACAACGAAATGAAAGTTAATTTCTCATTCACGCCAAGTAACTATCTTGACAATCCTTATGATATTAACTTTTTTGGATATTGAAAGATTTACTGCTGCTAATCGAGTAGACGGCTCCGCCCAGAGTTGAGCGGAGTGCGCCTCTCACACCACCGAGCGTACGGGTCACGTACTCGGCGGTTCGTAAACTGATGGGTTCAATAAAGTGTAAATATCCAAGAGCGAGTAATATCCTCGTTTCTTTAACCTAGACTTCGTAATCGTTGTGTTTAGAATAGGACTTTGTGCAACTGCCCATCCCCCTTTTCGTGTTCTGCTCCATGCATAAGCGTCATCGGGATTAACCCCCAGTCGAATCAGGTTCTTCCTTTTCCGTTCAGGTTTCTTCCAATGGTGCCAAATACAATAGCGTAGGCGATTTCGTAACCATCCATCGACATCTCGTAGTTTGCCAGCAATACTTGTTCCTTGAAAATAGTTTAACCATCCTCTCTGGACTTCATTGATTTTGGCAATCCGTTCATCGAAACTCATTGGAGTGGTTTTGCGGGTGATGGATTTTAATCGTTGCTTGAGCCGTTTCCACGCTTTCTCCGTTACCACCAATTGGTACCTGCCTTTTACTCCTTTCTGATACGTTGACACAAATCCAAAACCGAGCATCTGAAACTGTACAGGTTTGCGAACGCCACTTTTCTCCTTATTGATGGTGAGTTTAAGTTTTGTTCTCAGGTACTTTTCCACTGCTTTTAGTGTGGCTGTTGCATCGCTTGATCCTTTGCAGTAGATACTAAAATCGTCGGCGTAACGGACAAAACGAAGTTTTCGTCGTGTCAGTTCTTTGTCCAACTCGTTGAGCAAGATGTTAGAAAGCAGCGGACTAATCGGACTTCCTTGTGGAACGCCCTTTCTTCGTTTTTGCAGTTTGCCGTTGATTTTGATTGGTGCTCGCAACCATTGTCGGATCAATTTTAAGGTAATCGGACACTTTACTTTTTGGTAGAGTAAATTCAGTAGCAAACAATGATCTACTTCATCGAAGAACGATTTCAGGTCGATGTCTACGATATTCGTATGACCCTCATGGATGTATTCTAATGCTTTACCAACTGCTTGACGAGCATTTTTGTTGGGTCTGAATCCGTAACTTGTCTTGCTAAATTCATTCTCGTATTTCGGCATCAAAACTTGTGATACCGCTTGTTGGAGTAACCTTTCGGTCACCGTTGGAACACCCAAAAGTCGTGTTTTACCATTCGCTTTGGGGATTTCAACGCCAAGAATAGGTTGAGCGTAATACTTCCCTTCCATAATTGACTGGAGCATAGATGATTTATTCTCGCGGAAGTAATCCGTAAGTTCTGTTGTCTTTCTACCATCAACTCCTGCACTGCCTTTGTTGGAAATCACTTGCCACAATGCGCCCTGCAGGTTGTAGGGATGCAATACTTGTTCAATCATTCTTGTTTTACACTTTGTTCTTCCTGATTTCGTTTTAGGTGGCTATACCGTTTCACCGATAGTCCAGTCCGAATTGAAATCCAATTTACGTTCAGTCCTTCCCTTGTTTGTGAGTCCTCCGCTTTATTCATCGGCTCGTTGCCACAAAGTACTATGACCTCTGCTGACTTCTCCGTTCTGCTAACTCGTAGCTTCGGAGAACTCCCCCGGTAAGAGCATTTTCCTTCAGTCAATTCCCGATACATCTACTACAAAACGACTTTTGTATTCTTTGGACGTTGCGTTGCTGTGGACGCTTATCCTCGTTTTGTAGCCTCTTATGTACTTCCTGTTCGTCGGTACCAACTTTTGCAGGATCGCTTCCTTCACTGCTTGAATCACTTCAAACCAGCTTGCGACTTGCTAACATTTCGGGTTGTTAGTCCGCATGCAAGGGACTCACACCCTCTGGAAACCGCGATAGCAGCACCGCAGGTAATTAACACGCTTGCTTTTCTCGACTATAATTTGCAATTTCAAACTTTTTGTAGAGCTTTACTAAGCGTGTTGCTCTGCTCATGCAGGGCACACACAGGCGTTTGGCTCAATGGCGGGTGAAGTGGTTCATTGAACATTCTACCTCGCATCAACTTTTGTGGTGTACTACCAGTTTTGTGCTCCGAAATCCGCCACTGCGCCAAGCGCCAAACCGTTAGCAGAAACCATCCATAACTTGTAACCAAACTTTGTAAATTGAATTATTTGTAATAACTTTGTAATTACATAAAAAATAAGTCATGGAAGTTTCAATTATTAAAATAGGGAATTCGAAAGGTTTTCGATTAACCAAAACAATTCTAGAGAGGTATAACATCACGGACAAAATTGAATTGATCCTTGAAAAAGGACAAATCATTTTGCGCCCTATTTCAGAACCCAGAAAAGGCTGGGATAAAGCATTCCAAAAGATGCATGAAAATGGTGATGACCAACTTCTTATGAATGATGTTTTTGAAGATGAAAACTTTGACGAATGGAAGTAAAACAATATCAAATAGTTTTGGTTAATCTTGACCCAACCTTGGGAAGTGAGATCCAAAAAACTCGACCTTGTGTTATTATTTCACCAAATGAAATCAATGACAATCTACGAACAGTTGTAATCGCACCCATGACTTCTGCAAGTAGAAAATATCCAACCAGAGTAAAAGTCAAGCACAACAGTCAAGAAGGTTGGGTTGTAATTGATCAAATAAGAACAATCGACAAAATACGTATTATAAAAAAGTTTGGTTCGCTTACAGAAAAGGAAATACTCGAATGTAAACGTGTGATCCGAGAAACATTCATTGACTAAAGTACATCTGCTAACACACGTCTAGCGCAAGAGCCGAAATCTTGGTCACGTAAAACGAAAATGGAAAACAAAACAATCTTGGATCGCGACTAATATTAATTTTAAAATCGGCTCCTTCGCTAGGCGTGGGAACGTTAGCGGTTATTCTACAAAGACACAGCAACCTACAAATTGACACTTGGAAACAATAGGACAGTATAACATCATTCAAGAGCTACAAGAACTCAACGACAACCTTTCATTTTGGTTGACGGAGAACAATGATGGGCAGACTTTTGAAGTTATCACCATTGCGAAAAATTCTAACTACGACAGACTTATTGACCGACTGATTTTAAACGAAATCAGACCACTACTAAACAAAGAAATTACGGGTTTTCAAAAAATCATTGAAACAGGTTTTGACACCGTAAACCAAGTTTACTTTATTGCTTATGAAAATTTTAGCGGACAACCATTAAACGAAGTTTACGAATACGCAAATGTTCTTTCACTTAAAGAAATTGCAAAGGGCTTAGACGAATTAAAAAAGGACAATCGACAAACATACATCATAAGCCCCAAATACATTTCTACAAACACAAAGGCAACTATAAAAGTCAGGTTTATCGGACTATTTGAGTTATTCAAATTTGAAAATTTATTAGAAACAGAATACCTATCACCAAACGTTATTGAATGGATTAATGATACAAAAAAACCAAGACCAAACTTTCAAGACGATATTTATTCGTTAATAAAGACCTTTGAGCAATACATTCAAAAAACTTACAATTCAGAACGTATCGTGATAAATGAAATTTTGGAAAAATCTCTTTGCGTAAATCGCACAGAGCGTTTTTCTAAATATCACGAGTTTATTGAATTGTTGGATAAAATTCCAATAGTTACTCAAAGATGTATTCAAAATACTAATTCACAAATAGTAAGGGTTAAAACACAACCACAGCATGAACAAGACATTCAAGACTTAATAAACTCAATGAATGAGCATGTTTGGTTTTTGGTTGAGAACAAACTTTCAGACGGAAAAGAACAAATCACAGGGCAATTCAGCACCAATACTTGGAACGGCAGATTTTTTATAGACGAACAAGGCTACATTTTTATTCCTTTTAGTGGTTGCAGGAATGAGAAAAACGATAGAATGATAAAAAACGGAAATTCGTTTTTATCTCAATTCACATTTAGCCAAACAAGTGCGAACATTGATTGCTTTTCGTTTTTTGAAAACAAGTTTGCAGAACAAAACAGATTAGCAGAACTAAACAAATCAAAAACACAATTAGTAAAACTTTGGCAAACCTTACCAGACAAGGAACGTGATTATATTGAAGAAACTGCGTTTAAAGCAAAATTCAAAAGCAGAGAAACAACTGCAAATGGCTCAAACATAAAATTTCAGCTTGTTGAAGTTTCAGAAAAAAGTTGGGTAAGGCTTAAAGAACTGAAAAACGAAGGCGTTATTTTATTTATGGACGACCAAAAAATCGGTAAAATTTTAGACTTCCACCCAAAGGAAAATTTCATCACAATCAAAGACGCATTTTGTAGCATTGACGAAATTTCTGAAAGTGGCGAATTAATTGAAGATGTAAGACAAGAAACAAGTCAATTCAAAAAACAAGTTGAAGCTTGTAAAAAGTTTGAGAAAACGGACGTTGTAAACCCGACACTTTGTAGTATAATGGCAACGCCAGAAACTACGGTAATGCCAAACAGTTCATATTTGCAGACTTGGGAATATGAGAATTTTAGAGATGAAGTTTTTAACTCAAACTTGCAAAATGACGATACACAACGAGAAGCAGTTTTAGAAGCTTTACACCATAAGCCATTATATTTAATTCAAGGTCCACCAGGATCAGGAAAAACAACCGTAATAGTTGAGTTAATTCGTCAGATTATCAAAAGACAAAAGGATGTAAAAATTTTAGTTACTTCACAATCAAACTTAGCAGTTGATAATGTTTTAGAGAAACTTGACGAAATAAATCAAAAAGAAAACGCAGACTTGAAGTTTATGCGTTTAGCAAGTGAAAACACACTTGAAAAAGAAAACATTAGAACGACAATTTTACCGCATACGTTTGAAAACAAACTCAAAAATTGGGCAACAGAAACTGAACAGCGA
Source organism: Bacteroidota bacterium (assembly GCA_039797785.1). Lineage (GTDB taxonomy): Bacteria > Bacteroidota > Bacteroidia > Flavobacteriales_D > Crocinitomicaceae > M0103. The sequence goes on from JBDKHH010000023.1 coordinate 7,369, forward strand.
GCAAATATATACTTTTCTCAACAATTTGCAACGCAGCAAAAACACAAAAGCCTAATTGAGTTCTATGATTTTTATTCTTTGCTCGACAAAGAAAACGGTTGGACAGATTTCAACCGAAGATTAAGAATGAGCCAAAATTATCTTAAACAACTTTTTGAAAATGCGAAAGACTTCAAGGAAGTAAATAAGATTTTTGAAAAGGAATTGGGTGGTGAATTTTTGAAATTAAAAAACATACAGCGGGATTGGTTTGCATTTTTAGGTGGTGTAACAGTTGAGGATGGAAAAGATCGAAAAAAATCAATGCTGAATAACGGAAGCAGTGAGATAGATTTCTTAACCGCAATGATGTTGCAAACCAACATAATGGGTGCAACCTGTATTCACATTGCAAGTAGTAAATACAGCAAAGTCAATTTTCGTTTTGACTATGTAATAATGGACGAAAGCAGTAAGGCTTCGCCGGCCGAAACGCTTGTTCCAATCAATATGGGACAAAATATTATTCTAATTGGCGACCACAAACAACTTCCGCCTGTTGTAACAAGGGAAGAAGCTGTTAAGAAAAACGTAAAAGCTGAGTTAGAAGATAACGGCTTGGATTTTGAAAAAGCGTTTGGTGAAAGTTTATTTGAAAAACTCATCAAAGCATTTGAAGCTGACGAGAGCAAACAGAATTACATAAAAATGTTGGACATACAATATCGAATGCCAAAACAAGTAGGCTCTTTGATTTCAAAATATTTTTATGAAAGTAAACTCAAAAATCCTGAAACATCTGTAATTCCTGATTACGACAAACAAAAACATCACGAATTAACTTTAAAGAAAGACACATCAATTATATTTTTCAGCACTTCTCAAAGAGAAAATCCGAACGACAACGATAACAAGTTTAATCGTCAAAACAAATGCAATGTCCAAGCGATTAAGGAATTATTAGAAAAATTAGATATTCTCTATTCCGACAATTTAACCAAGGCGAAACCTTTTACAATTGGCATTATTGCGGGTTATCGTGGACAAGTAGATTTGCTAAAAAGTAGTATCAATCTATCTCAATATTCCAATTTCGTCCAATTAGAAACCGACGAAAATGGAAAGCAGAAAAAAACAAATCTCATAGAAATTAACACCGTAGATAAATTTCAAGGTGCTGAAAGAGATATTATCATTTACGACATTGTACGTAGCAGCAAAGGACAAAGCAATATTGGTTTTTTGGATGATTACAGACGAATAAACGTTGCTTTTTCAAGAGTTAAGTGTTTATTAATTGTTGTTGGTGACAGCGAGTATTTGATTAAGCGAGCTACTCTAAATCAAGGTGGACGTTTTACAGAATTTAAATTGCAACAAATTGGAAATGAGTTGCAAGAGCAAGGTTTAGTGTTTAATCAACTTTACGAAATTTTCTAATGGCAAATAAAAACTCAAATAGTAAAGTTGATAAGCGTTTCCAACAAGTTTGGGAAAGGTTCAAAGACCATCACAAGACGGAAGACTATAAACTTGTGAGCATTTTTGATATTTATCTTCCTTTTTGGCAATGCAAACAAAATGTTGTCATTGAAAAGGAAATGGAACTTGATCGTTTCAGCCGAATAATATTAGAACTTGTAAATAACAAAATCACAAGCCACAATGAAATATGTGCATTTTTAGGAATAGACGAAGATAGTTTTGTAACGGTGCAGTTTCACTTTCTATTAAAAAATGACTTGATACTAGAAACACAAATTGGCACATATGAAATTACTCACGAAGGTTTGTCGTTCCTTCAAAACAAAACAAAGTTAAGAAACATTGAAACGGTTGAATTTGAGTATTACATAACCGAAAAAATTGACTACTTGGAAAACGATTTAACGCAAGACTTTTTTGACCCAAATTTTCCAATTGACACGCAAGTTTCGGCAGGAAGAAAAAGTAATTTTTCAGGTTATACCGTTATGCAGACACACCAAGTTCAAAAGTCAGATATAGCAAAAGAAATACCACATAAACAAAAACCGAATTTTAGATTTGTAAGTGATCAACGAAACAACTTCACAAGTTTTTTCAACAAGCAATTCAAAGACAAGAACTTTTACGACTTCGCAGACAGCGACCTTGAAGCTCACAAAAGAAGTATTTGCTTTTATGGACTTTTATTTGAAAATGAAAACAACAGGGACGAGCGAATTTTAGAAATAAGGCAATCACAAAAATCAGTAAAGAACTTTATAAATTCAGAATTAGAACAAGCATTAACGAACAAAGCGACAAAATATTTAAATGAAAATGCAGACTTTGCGTGAAGAAAGACCAACCGATAACAGGCGTTTGACTCAATGACAGGTGACGTGGTTAATCAAACATTAGTTTTTCAAATCAAGTTTTGTGGTAAAAGTCCCGCCCTTCGGATAGCTGCAAACCGTTAGCGTACATTGATAAACAATTTCGCCTAAAATAATCTATATTTGATAACCGTAATCCAAAAAGATTAGAATATATCTTAGGGAAACATAACACTACTAAAATGAAAAAAATTCAATATGCTTTTTATCATATACTTTTATTGATAGTAATTATTTCGTGCCAACCTGAAGATCCTGAGCCAAATCCACCAACCAATGGTACAGTGACCGATATTGATGGAAACATTTATTCAACTCAAATCATAGGGACCCAAGAATGGATGGTAGAAAACTTAAAATCGTCAAAATATTGCAATGGAGACACCATTCCCAATGTTACAGATAACAATGAATGGCAAAACCTAACAACAGGAGCGTGGGCACATTACAATAATGATAGCCAATATGAAGATATTTATGGAAAATTATATAATTGGCAAGCAATTGATGATAATCGAAATGTTTGTCCTTGTGGATGGCACGTACCCTCAGAAGAAGAATGGACTATTTTAGAGAATTATTTAAATGGTCAAGGTATCGCTGGTGGTAAAATGAAAAGTGTTGGAACTCAATATTGGGCTATCCCCAACACGGACGCTACCAATGAAAGCGGTTTTTCAGGTCTTCCAGGAGGTAATCGTTCTACCAATGGTACTTTCATCGGAGTTGGTACTCAAGGTCGTTGGTGGGGAATATTAGAATCTGGTAATAACTATACGTGGTACCGCCGCCTTAATTATCTTGATGGAGGATTAGGTAAGTACAATGCTAATTTGAACGATGGATTATCAGTTAGATGTATAAAGGATTAATAAAAATTATTCATTTGACAATATACTTAATCAAGAATAAATTGGCCTAATAAAATATTCTCTTCAATTAAGCTAGAGCAAAGAGAATCTTACCACCGTAATTTTTGTTATAAGTTTTTGAACAAGAGTATTAGACCTTGCTTTCAATCAACATACGCTAACAGCCGTTAGGGGCCAGCCCAAAAACTCACTTCGCAACAATCCCGAAAGTTTTCGGGATTGAAAGAAAATAATTTGAACTTGGGAACAATAATTTACTTTAAAAGTCGCGCCGTGCGCATAGCCAGAAACGTTATATACCATAAACCAAAGTGAACCAAAATAGAAATGACTAATTATTATAAAATAGAACCGGACTTAAGTGATGATCTAGTTGCGTATATTGATGATTGGGAATTTACATATTGGCCAAACAAACCGAAAGGTGAAATAATTAGGAATCCAAATGGGACTTTTTCTGTAATTATGGAAAAGGACTTCATTCCCTTGGTAACACAACTTCAAAATCTGTTCGAAGATGGTAAGTCTCCCGAAAGCGGTACTTATTTAGGAGAGGCTGTTCTGACGGGAAAAAATGAACCACTGGATTGCATCTACGGTAATTTTATTAATGAAAAGCAGGGGCTTGTAGTCAGTAATAAACTACTCAAATTATTAGAGAATTATAAATTACCTGAACATTTCGTTTATGAGTTGCCTTTAATTAAGAAAAGGAAAACGTATGATCATTATTACTTTATATTATTCAAAAATGATAATAATGGAACTGATTTGGACATTCGGCTAATAATGGACGATTACACCTCAGTTGTATGTGTTTCCGATAAAATTAAGGAAGATATTTGCACCTCCGACATAAAAGGATGTAAGTTCACAAAAATTAATAAGGTACATAACAACAACTAAAAGCCACGAGCTGAACAACCCCGCTTTCACAGAAGTTGCGTCGGGCAGGCACATTCGAGAAGCCCGCGTCTCCTAGTTGAGAACCGTTATATACAATAAACCATAGTCGAATGAGACCCATATTAATTAAAATATTGTTTTTAGGATTAATTTCCTTTTCGCAATCAAATGCATTATCACAATCAAATAATTTGAGCGGAACATATAAATTGCGTCATGATATTCCAAAAGAAGCTTTTAAAGACCATAATGATTCGATAGTTGAATTTCCTGTTTGGCTTCATGATGAGACAATTGAATTGAAGAAGAATAAAAAAGCGAAGATTACGATAGTGAATAATGACCAAAGTGAAGAAATTCTTATAGGAAATTGGGTAAAAGTCAATGAAACAATAGAATTGGAAATTGAAACTAATGACAAATTCGCCTTCGTGATAATAATCATTGATGATATTCCCCATTTAAAATTGATCAACAATAGTTTTAAATATTACAAAAAAGAATGAACTGGCTATAACAGAGGTTCATGTTCCATACCGAGATTATGCTTCGATGAAAGATTTTGTATATTTAAAAATAATTAAACTTCAAGGTGTTGTTTTCGGGTGAAAGTTCGGAACGGCGCATAGCCTCAAAACGTTATGCGCAATAACCCATACCCTGTAACTATTTACTCACGATGTTTGTTTCATTGATATGATAATTAAGAAAATTATTTTCGGTTTATTTTTTCTTCAAATTGTGACTTTTTCTTTTAGTCAAACAGATAGTGTTTTGGTCAAAGGAATTTTAACCGATGCGATTTCTAGAAAACCAATTCAAAATTATAAGGTTGTTTTAACGAGTAAATATGGTACTCATTTGTTAAATACAATTACAGATAACAAAGGAAGATTTGAATTTAACACGGAAAAAAAGAAATACTTTCTTGAATTAAATAATCAACAATATATTGACAAATCAATTTACATAACAGATACGAACAAGGTAATAGATCTGGAAATTATCCTACGGCCAAGAAACCAAAGATTGACGAATTTAGATATAGATAGCACGGTAATTAATTCAAAAATAAAGGCCGTTGCTAAAAAATTCACTTTGGATTTAACTGATTTACACGAAATAACAGAACCACCTGGAGTATTAAGAGGTTTTGACTTCGAATTAGGAGATAGTACAATAATTTATCTTTTTGTAGACAGAACTTCATCGTTTAGACAAACAAAGAGAAAGTTATATAATCAGAAAATAATAGGACTAGGGATTTCACGAAAGAATGGAGAAATCAATTATTATGGTGACGGTAGACCATATATAATTACGTTACACAATAAGTATTATGAAGAAAATAAACCAGAAAATTAAATGCGTTTAACACGGGTCTAGCTACATGCTTCAGATCTTTCTTCGAAAAACGGTTTTTATGAAAGAAAAATCTATCTTCGAAACAATAATTTATTTTAAAAGGCGGCATCACCAAGCAAGAAACCGTTAGCACCAATTATATGTAAATCCCCGATTAAACTATAAAACTGAATATGAAACAACTTACCTTATACTTGTTACTAATTGTCTTTTCTTTTTGTGCAAACGGTCAAAGCTTAGTTTTTATCAAAGGTCCAATTATCTCAAATTATCTTGAAAATGGCCATCCAAACAAAAATTTCATAAATATTGTTGACAATTTCGAAAATGACCTCTATAACGGAAATTGTAAAATTTATGAAATTACTTTTGAAAATTCTTTTTTTTCAAAAATAGATGATATTGAAGTTATTCAAGATACATTTTTGTTGTACGAAGAAGGTCAAATGGTAAACGGAATTAAACAAGGCTTGTGGAAGTACTTTTTGATCGAGGATAAAACATTAATTAAGTATCCATTAAAAGAATCTACTTATAAAAATGGACTAAAAGAAGGTCCATTTACATATTTTTTTCCATCTGGAAATGTTGTTTCAAAAGGAACTTATTTAAATGGTCAATTAGATGGGGAAATATCATATTTTAATGAAAATGGAATTCTTATTTCAACTTCACAACAGAAAAACAATTTAAGTAATGGACCTGAGATTACTTACTTTACAAATGGGCAAAAGCAATATGAAAAAAATTTCGTGAACGGTGTAATTCATGGAGAATTTAAAAAATACTATCCAAATGGTAAAATTGAAGAATACCAAGAATTTAATATGGGAGTGTTTGATGGTTTATATAAATATTATTATGAAAATGGAAACATTTGGGTGGAAAAAGAATTTAAAAATGGTCTTTTATGGAATGTGGTATCCAATTTTGCTCAAAACGGGACTGCACAAGAAAAAGGCTCACTTATTAATGGAAATGGGACTTTAAATTATTATACTCTTGAAGGGAAGTTATATGCAATTTTAACATTTTTGAATGGAGAAGAAGTTAATCGAGAAATGAAATAATTGGTGCTGACAGAAGTTACAATCAACGGCTTGAGACGTGCTGTTTAAACAGAATGCTACTCGTTGCCTTTAAACATTAGCACCAACCCAGTATTTTTCGTCTCAACAATGCCGAAAGTTTTCGAGATTGAAAAAATAAATTTTAACTTCGGTGCAACGGTTTTCACCTTAGAAGTTGGGCCGAGCGCAAAGGCGCAAAACGTTATTTGCAATTGAAAGTATGACCCGAAACGCTCGATCCATAGAAATAATATTAGGAAGCATATTAATCATATTTGGTATGCTATATTCCTTTACTGTTTATTATAATGTTAATTGGACAATTGAATTTTTAAATAAACATAGTGAAATTTCATATGAAATTTCATGGGTTAAAGTTGTTTTAAAATGGTGTTTTTTAGTTTTAAATAGTTTAGTAATATTCTTTGGTGGATTCCTATTTATACTAGGTAAGAAAGTTGGTTGGTATTTGGTAATAATTTCTAGTATCTATTTATCGATAAATTGGATGGTTACGGCCTTACCATCCAACAAAGAAGTGCCCGCTTATAGTTGGCTAGATTATACATTAAGCCTCTTTTTTTTATTAATAGCAATTAGTATGTTGTCCAAACCTATTCGAGCTAAATATCGACCAAATAAAAAATCCTTAGTAATTGTGCTTTTAGTAGTTTCAGCTTTATTATTATTTAGATATGTCTTTTAGAAATACACATAACAGCTGTCGAGCACCAGCTCAAGATTTTGCTTCGTTGAAACGTTTAATTTGAACCACCACGCAGTAGCCGCAAAGCGAAACAATTCTTACATTTAAAAACGTAATTTTAAAAGTCGCGCCGAGCGCCTAGGTGCTAAACATGACCTGCAAGGCTGACAGACCGAACACGATCAGACAAAAGAGGCAAAATGCAACAACGAATAATAGGATTTGACATAGCAAGAGCTTACGCTATTTTTGGAATGTTCATTGTGAATTTTAATTTCAGTTTTGGCGCAACAATGGCACCAACTGATTTCGTTGGACGCTTTCTAAATATTTTTGTCGGAAACTCAACTGCAATTTTTATCATTTGTGCTGGAATGGGAATTTCATTAATGACCAACAGACACAATTACAGCAAAGAAGAAAAGGCAATTTTAAGATCAAAAATTTTAAAACGTTCTTGGTTTTTATTTGCAATGGGATTATTGCTGTACAATTGGTGGTCAGGCGACATTTTACATTTTTATGGCGGCTATATGCATTTGGTAGCTTTTCTGCTTTTCGTCCCGAAACGTTATTATTTACTGGGAGCTTTATTAGCAATCATCATTTTTCACGTGTTACTTTTTGTTATTCCTATTGACACAAGTTGGGATTTTACAACTTTTCAATACAAAGATTTTTGGACACCAATTGGATTTTTGAGAAATACCTTTTATAATGGGTGGAATTCAATATTTCCTTGGATTTCCTACTTTCTTATTGGAATGTGGCTTGGAAGATTAAATTGGCAAGACAATCGTATCAAGCGGAATATTTTCCTACTTGGACTTGTGGTTTTTATAATCATTCAAGCATTACGTTTAATGGTTCAACAACATGTTTTCAATCCATTTTGGAGCGATTACATTATGGCTGAATATTTTCCGCCTTATTTACCTTTCGTCTTGGTAACAATAGCTTTTGCATTTATGGTAATTCCAATTTGTATGGTAATCGGAGAGAAATTTTCAAATAATAAACTCGTTTTAGCCTTACAAAAAACAGGACAAATGACACTTTCTCACTATGTTATTCATTTGACTATTGGAATGATTGTTTTTGCATACTTGGCTGGCAAACACTATACAGGCTTACTTGAAGACGAAAAACCAACTTCGTCCATATACATTCTTACATATTCAATCATTTTTTATATTTTCAGTATATTATTTAGTGTTTTTTGGAGCAGGAAATTTAAGAATGGTCCATTAGAAACATTAATGAGAAAAATATCGGGATGACAAAAAGCCCAGCAGGTAGCATCGATTTGGTATTATGGCAGCTGAAGTATTTCTATGAAACTTTTGTGCTAAAAATCCGCTACATCGCTAAGCTGCAAACGGCTAGAAGCAATTAATATAACACATGAAAATCACCATTAAAACTGAATCATTTTCTCAGAATATTGTTGAACAAAATGAGGTTCGATTGAATTTACATTTCAAAAATTCGACAAAAGCATTAATCATCTTGGGAAGTTTGTCTCTCTTGTTTTTAGTTATTGGAATTTCCACAGGAG
>JBDKHH010000024.1:0-17847 GCA_039797785.1 Bacteroidota bacterium
ATGATATTCCAGGTGACCGTTTCTATTTCGATGCTGAAAAATACCGCATCATTGGTGGAAAAACGAAGAAAGAATACAATTTCGGTGATAAGGTACGCGTGCGCATTTACGAAGTTCATCCACGCAAACGCCAGATCGATTTAGAGTTGGTGGTGGATTAAAAAGGTTACATATTATCCTTTTTTGATTCCTTTTACGTGTTTTAACGTAAGCGTTCGTAGTGCGAACGTCCTATTTTTGGGAGTTGCTAGGTGTTTTTGCCTTTTGCTCGTGAAATGCGCTGTATGTTTGTTTCATGAAAACAGGGCGTATGAGAACTTTTAGAATAAACGGAACCAACTTAACACCAAAAATTAATTTCAATGGTACAAGTGGAGAAATGGCCATTACGGGAAATTCTATCTTCTTCGAGAAAGATCACTTTTGGGATCGTCTGTTTGTTTGGTACATGGGTTATCTCAGAAATCCGAATGAAAAAACAGTTCTAACGATTGATTTGGCGTATTTCAATACACAAACCTCATCACGCATTATGTGCTTGCTTAAAATGTCTCGTTTTCTTCAAAAGAAAGGATTGAGCTTTGAAGTGAATTGGACGTGTTACGATCGAGATGAGGACCAATTGGAGTTAATACAATTGTTTGAAAGCGCTACAAAAATCAAGATTTCTGTTCATCACCAATTTACTTCCCAAAAATTTGTTGCTTAAAAGGCGTTTTACACCATTTTGATGCGATTATTTAAATCATCGCGGTAAGATCCTCCGATAGGAATCACTTTCTTATCGTGTTCCAAGGTAAGATTTGGGAATTCAATTGAAGCAATTTTATCCAAACGAACGATAAACGAACGGTGAACACGAATAAATTCAGCTGTTCCCATTTTATTTTCGATGTCTTTCATTGTTGAATGAATCGTGTAACGCGTGTCAGCAGTGTGAATCACAACGTAATCTTTCAATGCTTCAATGTAGAAAATATCCGCTGTTTTCAATTTCACCAATTTACTATTGGACTTAACGAAAATGAAATCCGCTGATGCTTCTTTGTTTTCAACGATTGAATATAACAAATCACGTTCGCGAATAATTTCTTGCTCTTTCCCGTGTTTGTAGATGGCCATTTCAATTGACGTGTGTAAATCAATCTCTTTGAATGGTTTAATGATATAGCCGTAAGGCTCAGTTACTTTTGCTTTTGATAAAGTCGACTCATCAGCGTAAGCAGTCAAGAAAACAACCGGAACAGCCAATTCATTGCGAATGATTTCTGCCGTTTCAATTCCATTCATATCGCCTTTGAGCATAATATCCATTAAAACGATGTCTGGACGCTCACTGCGCGCTAATTCTAATGCTTTTTCTCCAGTCGATGCTGCACCAACAACATTGTAGCCCAATTTATTCAAGCTGTGTTGAATGTCTTTTGAAACGATTGATTCGTCCTCTACTACAAGAATATTGGTTTTTGACATAGAGCTAATTAGAGTTTGACTTTCCCAAATGTAATCAAATATTTCGTTCCTTGGTGATTGCGAACGGTAATTTCTCCATCCAATTGCTCTACCAAGGTTGAAACGAGTTGTAAACCAAGCGTGTCAGTTTTCATCATGTCAAAATCTTTTGGTAAACCAATGCCATTATCCTCGATGCGCAGATAGATTTTCTCCTCTTTTTCTTCTAGTCCAACCGTGATTTCTCCAGCTTGTTTGGTTGGAAATGCATATTTAATGGAATTTGTGATCAATTCATTTACCAATAAACCACATGGAATCGCCTGATCCAAGACCAAATCAACATGTTCCATTTCATCTTTAAACTCAACTACACCAGAATACACATGGTAAGAAGAAATTAAATTGATACATAAATTCTGCAAATAACTTGAAAAATTAATAGAAGAAAAATTAGTGGTTCTATACAAGTTTTCATGAATGATAGCCATAGAACGTATTCTGTTACGACTTTCATCTAAAATTTCAAGCGTTTTTTCATCCTTTACAAACGAACTTTGCAGATTTAGAATACTCGAAATAACTTGTAGGTTGTTTTTTACACGATGATGAATCTCTTTCAAAAGAACTTCTTTCTCTTTTAAGGATTCAACAATTTCTTTCTCAGAAAGTTTTTTCTCTGTAATGTCGTGCGCAACCAATGAAATTTCAGTTACTTGTCCCTCAATATCGAAAATTGGATTGATAAATAACTCAATCCAACGCAAGGATCCTTTCGACGTAAAATAGGTTTCCATCTGCTTTGATTCACCTTTTTTAACAGCATTTAAAATCAAAAGAAAATAGCGTATTTGTGTTCTATCATACACCTGGCTAAAGAAACCTGTGAAGGAATCATTCACCAACATGCGTTCTTCAATTAAATACCAAAAGTAGTTTTGACAATGGGTATTAAACGAAGAAATTTTAAAATCTGTATCCAAGGTCAACAACAAGGTGTTTGAAGAACTATCAAATATGGCATTGCTGCGCAAGAATTGCTCTTGGAGTAATTTTTCAGTTCGAATGCGTTCTTTAATTTCTGTCGCTAATTTTTTATTGGTTTCTTCAGCAATTTCAGCACGCAACATTTCACGTGAAAGTTTATGCTGCAGAGAAATATCTTTTATAATGACGAGTATTGACTCTTTGTCCTCAAATAAGGTTGATACAATTGTAACATCAACCAAAATATCGCTTTTCGAGGCGGTTTTTAATTTAAACTGTTGTTGATAGATTGTTTTTGTCAAACGTTGCTCTGCGAGTAATTCTTCAAATTGATTTTGGTCATTACCTACAAACAAACGATCTAAATGCACTTCATCCGCATCCAAAATTGCATGGATTCCTTTGTTCGTGTACAATAATTGATCCTCATGAATAATTAGAATTCCTTCAGGCGTATTTTCAATAATGGATTTAAAACTCTCACGATTTCGTTCGAGTGATCGCATGGCATTTATTCGTTCCGTTTGATCGTGAATCACACATTGATAGTATGATTTGTCACCGAACATCAGTTCAATAAACGCTACTTCTGCTTCAATTCGTTGATTATTTCCTTTAAAAACCCAGTTAAATTTTGCGCTTTTCGAAAGATGTAGTTTCTGTTTGTTTTTGAAGTAATTCTTACGGTTTTCAGCACTTGATTCAAACGATAAATCGGCTAAATTCATTGTTAAAAGTTCGTGTTCCGGAATCCCAAAAAGCTGAATTCCTTTGCGATTAACGTCAATGATTTTATCTTCTTCTATCAACAAAATGGCATCGTTCGACTCTTCATAAATCAAACGGTATTTTTCTTCACTTTGACTTAAAGCAGTTGCTGTTTGTTGCACTTCTGTTAAATCAATGATCGTTCCCTCAATCTGATTTGTTGCCTTATCGATGTACCAGTTAAAAATGAACCATTTTGTTCTACCATTTTTTAAAACAAAGTGCGTTTGATAATTGCGTAAACTGTCTTTAAACTCAATTAACTCAAGAATTTCTTTCCACTCTTTTTCGCTTCGATTGTGGAATAATTTTTTTCCTTTCGTGAGTTCACCTTCAAACATTTCCTCAAAGGCTAAATTACAATCTAAGATCATTGAATTCATGTCTGTTGTAAAAACTCCCGCTTGATTTCTATAATACAGATTTCTGTATTTTTTCTCACGAATCTCTAAAGCTTCTTTTTCTGAAATTTTTGTTGTTACATCGACAATTCTCAACAACCAATACATTCCACTTTTAAGAGGAAGAATCGTCACATCCAATTCTAAAAAGCGTGTTTTACCAACGACACTTAAGGTAATTGTTTTTTCAAATTCATTTCCAATCTTCAGGTTAAACATTTGTTGTTGTTCCTCAGGAGAAAAATGCTCAAAAAGTAAACTTGGTAAATTTTCTTTTTTACAATTTAATAACCGATACGACTCGGTGTTGAAATCAATAACTTGTTCCTTATTGCTTGAAAATTTTAATAGCACATATCCAATTCCTGGATTGTTTACAATCGTACTTAAATAATCTGAATAATCTTCAACACTTGTAATCAGGCGTTTTCTGGAAACCAATACTAAAATTGAAATAAGCGAAATGACAGAAAACATTCCTATTGTTCCAATCACCGGAATCTCAGCATTGTGCACACGATTGTAGGCATAAATCAATAAAAACAGTACAAAGAAATTATACAATATTGCTGGATACAAGCGCTGAATTACAAAAAGAATAACTGTAAACAATGCATAAAAACAAAAGGTATGAATCAGTTCAAAATTACTTTGTAAGTTAGATTGAAAAGCAATAAACGTCACGATGAAAAAATGGATGACGAAAAAGTAAATTAACTTATTGTAGAGCGGTTTTACAAAATAACAAAGCGTTATGTAAGTTGGAAAAAGAACTGTAAAAGAAACACCTATTTGAAAATAAATGTATGGAATCGATGATTTATAAATAAAAAAACAGAAAATTGGGCTAATGACTAATCCCGCTATTCCATACAACAGCGCTAAACGTTTAAAGTCATTTTCTTTTTCATAATAAGGTTTGAACTCCTTTTTATTTGAATTTGAAATATTAAATATGTTGTTGATATTTATCATGCTCAAGAAAGAAATCTCTTCTTTTTATTTCGTCGCTACCATATAACTTTGTAAAGATGCAAATTCTAGATGTAATAAATAAGGTTCATCACTTGATAACTAGTCATTTACTAAAAAAAGCCTCCGCGCCTCTTCATTAAAGCTAGTTTATTATTTTTAAAAATCAAATCTTCGGCTTTATAAGTGAGAAGTAAAAGAATAATTAAAAAGATTTTTAGAAAAGAATATTTATTCCTTTTTATTACTTGTGTTAATATGTTAGAAATTCTTTGATGAATTGATTGTTTATTTGACTTATTACAGTTTTACCTGAGCTTATTAACAACGAGATTCAATCATTAATCCTTTGTTTTGAATGGTTTATGTAGATATTAACAATAGTGTGAATTTCATTAACTGTGAATAACTAAAAGATGAATTTAACGTTAAAAATGTGTCAAACTATACTGAAAGAAAAACAACAAATCACACAAACTTTCCTTGCATAATTCAAAAACAATCTGGTTTGGAAATATAATTGGATTAAACAAGAAAAAGTTTTAGAACTTATACACGTTAATTAACAATTGTCTATGTAGTTTGTGTGTAAAAGTAGATTTAGTAATTCCTTTAAAACAGGTTGTTTATAAAACGGTTGATTTCTTAAATGTTTAAAACTTGAATCAATTGTTCATATAGTTTACCTTTGTTTTCAAATTAGAAGTATGAGCAAAGTTATTATTCCAATTGGAGCAGATCACGCAGGATTTCAATTAAAAGAACGTGTAAAAGCACATTTAGAGGCAAAAGGATACGAAGTGAAAGATTTCGGATGTTATTCTGAAGAAAGCATCGACTATCCAGATTACGCACATCCTGTAGCATCCATGGTGGAAGAAAACGAAAACATGCTGGGAATCGTAATTTGTGGTTCTGGAAATGGGATCAACATGACAGCAAACAAACACCAAGGAATTCGCAGTGCATTGTGTTGGAAAAAAGAGATTGCTGAATTGGCTCGTCAACACAACAACGCAAATGTAATCGCTTTACCAGCTCGTTTCATTACTGAAGAAGAAGGAATTGAAATGGTTGATGTGTTCTTAGCAACAGCTTTCGAAGGTGGAAGACATCAAAATCGTGTAAATAAAATTGCGTGTAACTAAGAACTTACTGTTTTAGTAATTCTTGAATAAACGCATTTGTTTCTTTAACGTAGTCTGTATAATACTGTCCAGTTCCTGGTCCGTTAAATCCTGTGTGCACTTTTTTAACTGTTCCATCTCTTCCAATAAAAATGGCAGTTGGAAAAGAAATAATCTGATTCAACATTTGAAATTGTTCAGAAGCTAATCCTTTATTTGCTGAACCACCAACTAAGAATGTATACTCAAGATTTAAACGTGTTTTAAGCGTACTAATTTTAGCTGCATATTCTTCAAAGGTGTCACCAACTTCATAACCAACTGAAATAATTTCCAATCCTTGGTTGTGATAGTTTGCGTACAATTCTTTAAAATAGCGCGTTTCATCCATACAATTCGGACACCATGTTCCCATAATTTGAATGATGGTTACTTTTCCTTTGTATTGCTCGTTTGGAAAGGTAAAATCGTTTCCTTTTAAATCTTTTAATGTAAGAGTAAAAGGGTCGGTGTTTACAACATGTGTTAATGAATCTGGATGTGTTAATGTAAATAGATCATTGCGCGTTGCAATCCAATCCGTTTGCCAATGTTTTCCACTATAGAATTTACCGTCAATTTTATCATTGTTTAGTTTACCTGTAAACAAGAAGGCATGTGAACCATCAAAACACGATAAGAACAAACTATCTTCAACAACGGTACCTTCTAAAAAACGATAATCACCTGTTTCAGTTAGAAAAGTTCCGCTAATAGAAGTTGAATTTTGCGTAAACAAACCGACAGCCTTGTATGCATCAGCGGTATTTGGTTCAAATGTACTTTCCCATTTTCCATTGAAATTACTTGGAATATGCGTATTGCTTACATACAATTTCGTGTTTTCAAACCGATGGTTATAGCCTTCTGTAATTGTACAAGGAATTTTATAATTGACTCCTTTATTTAAGTTTTGCCAATACCCTGTTAATTGTTTTTTCTTCCAAGGTTTTAAAACAAGTTTTGAATTGAATGTTGGAAAATCAATCGTTAAGCTATCTTTTTTAAAACGAGGGTTTGTAAGAATAATTTCTTCTGAATCATTGAAAACAGAATACGATAAACCTTTATCCGTTTTAGAAATAACAAATTTAAAAGGCAAAGAAACGTTTTCTGCAAGTTGTAAATTACCAGTCCAGCTGCCAGTTTTTAATTTTGGAAGAGCATGTTTCTGACTAAAGAGAGAAGCTGAGATTAGTAAAAACCAACCGCAGCAGAGAGTTTTAAGCATGTACGTTTATCTTTGGAAAGCGAAAATAATGCTTTTTTAAAGTAACTTTATCTCAAATGCAACCTTTTTTAAAAAAATACTGTCTTTGGATATAAGCGCTTATGGACGATGCAACATTGATAATAGAATGTGTTAATGGGAATCCCCGTGCGCAGCGCTTGTTGTTTGACAAATTTGCTCGTAAAATGTTTAGTGTTTGCTTACGCTACGCTAAAAATGAAGAGCAAGCTGAGGATGTGTTACAAGATGGTTTTGTAAAAGTGTTCGGAAAACTAAAAGACTTCAAAAGTGAAGGATCATTAGAAGGATGGATACGACGAATCATGGTGAACACAGCATTGGATCAAATTCGTAAGAACAATAAACAATTGGGAGATACGAACATTGATGATGTTGGCTATAAGATTGAAAACAATGATTTCATTGTGGAAAGTATGATGGCTGATGATTTAATGAAAATGGTTCAAGCGATGCCTGATGGTTACAAGGTTGTTTTCAACATGTTTGCCATTGAAGGTTATTCGCACAGTGAAATAGCTGATACCTTAGGTATTAGTGAAAACACGTCGAAATCTCAGTATTCAAGAGCAAGGGCGTATTTAAGAGAACGTTTAGAAAAAAATTGAAAGTGGAACACAACGACAAAATAAAGGATCTGTTTAGTGAAAAGTTGGGGAACTTTGAATCTTCAGTGCGCCCTGAACTTTGGTCTAATATTGCTTCTCAAATTGGAGCAACGACAACTGTTACAACTGTTTCTACAGGTGTTTCACTCTTCACAAAAACAATTATTGGTTTATCGGTTGCAGCTGCGATTGGTGGTTTTGGTTATTTCGCTTGGAATAATGATGATCAACAAGCAGATAAAAATGATGTACAAGTCACAGCTGATAAAAAAGTAACGCAAGAAAATACTACTAGTCAATCTTCTACTGATACGCAAAACACGGTTCAAAGAAACGGTCGTAATGAAAATGTAATTAATACGTATTCAGCGAACGAAATGATTGGTGAGTTCAATATGCCAACTTCGGAAGATTTCTTGGATGTATTGCTTGAGAACAAAGAATTACCTATTTCATATGTTCAAATAGCTGATACTAAACCAAGTGAAATAATTGAGGAGAAACAATCAGAAGATCATATCGAACCAGAGATAGCATCGAGTGTTTCGGAAGATAATAGTACAAATACAAATTCATCTCCTGAAAGAGTAAAAGAGGAATTAGAATTACCAAATTATTTCTCTCCAAACAATGACGGAGCAAATGATTATTTTGAAATTAAAAGCGAAGGTTTAACGGATTTTAGTTTAGTTGTGTTGGACATGAATGGTAAACCAGTATTCCAGACAACCGATGCACATTTCAAATGGGATGGTACTAACTTTTCAAATGAAAAGGTCATAGATGGTAATTACTTATATTATATTACCGCAAAAGATTCAAATGGTAAACAACTATCTAAATCTCAAAGTTTAAGAATTAATAGTCAACGTTAATTTAGCTTACTAAGTTTTTTGTCTTATCTATTCCAATGTAGAAATAGACAATACCAATTGTCAATAAAATGTGACTCACATCATTTTTATCGAACCAAGGATGCGGGTTGATTTTAGCTAAAAAGATAACTGCACTTGGTACCATAATTAGTACGCCATAATAGAAGTATTTAAAATCGGAATGGATGCTTTTTGAAAAGCGGTAACCAAGAATTCCAGCTGAAAGAATCACACCAAAAATCGTATTGATTGCAACAGGTAAAAACCCAATTGATGGCTTTTCAACGATTGGTTGAGTGATGCAAACAAGGGAGAAAACCGCAAAAACAAATAAAAGTTTGCTAAAAGCGATTCTTTTTAACAATAGATATAAGCGTTCTTCCTTGATCACGGCAATCATTGCACGTTCAATAAAATAGATGGAAAGTATTCCAGTAATCCAAGTAAAAAACTTTCCAGGAACGCCAAAATAATAGAAAAGAGCGTGTCCTAATCCACCAACAAAAGAGCTAATTCCGTAGACAAAAAAGAAGAGAAACCAATAGCGTGTGAATTCCGATTTACTTTTCATTTTAAGAATGTAGAATGAAAGCAAAAGGCTAACTCCAGCCATGAGTGTATCAGTGATAAATACGTTCGGTTCTAGGATGTGATAATTTCCTATTGTTATACTGATTTTTTCGAAATCTTGACCAAATAACATGTATTGAGTTTAAGTTAAAAAAAATCCTTCAACAAGATTGCTGAAGGATTTTATCTGAGGTCTCGTCCGGATTCGAACCGGAGTAGACGGTTTTGCAGACCGGTGCCTAACCGCTCGGCCACGAGACCAACTTCTTGATTTAGTCAATCAAGGATTGCAAAAGTAAGTAAAAAATTAGAAATAACTCAGTAGTTTTTTATGAATTTCATTTTTATAAACAAGAGATTCATTTTGAGGGGCTAGCACATCTGAATTCAACGGCTTCTTACGCTAATTTTGTTGATACTCCTTAACAAAGATATGTAGCGCGGCACTTTAGTGTTAATTATTATTTGCTATATATGAAATACATTTTTATTTTATTTCTTTTTATTGGAAGCTCTAATCTGTTCTCACAAACGATTTCGTGGTCTGGTTTTCCAACGAGTGGAACAAGTTATACAACAGGTATAATGACTGCTACAATTACGAAAAACAATGTTACCATGTCTGATGGAAGTGGGTCTGCTACACCAAAATATTATTCTTCGAATCCAGGAACACCTTGTTATACAGCTGGAAGTTTAGCACTATATACTGCTTTTTTTAACAATTTTACCGCTGCTGCAAATTCGCATGTTACACTTTCTATGAACTTTACTTCTGGCGGTACTACCAATGGAACATGTAGTAGTGTACAATTTTCTATTAAAGACATCAATTCAGGAGAATCGTTTACAGACTTTTTAGATGTTGTTGAAATTTCAGCAGTAGACGGAAATAATGCGGCGATACCGGCAGCTAGTATTGTAGCTTCACTTCCGGGTTCAACGGCTCAAACAACTTCTGGAAGTACACGAAGAATTGTTGGACATAACAGTATACAAGAAACGGTAGGAACGTTTTCTTCATCACCTTGTAATAACACAACGATTACTATCACTCCACCGGCGGGAGTTGCGTTGAAAACAATAACAATTAAATATCGACCAGGTTATGGTACAAATACCTCAAATGCTTATTACAGTTCTGGTAGTCATCCGGCTGCACAGTATATTTCTATTAGTAATTTAACGCTTACTCCGACTGGAGGCGGATGTGTTACGTTACCAATTGAAATGACAAGTTTTTATGGTACGTGTAAGGATAATGTTAGTGAGTTGAAATGGTCAACAGCAACAGAATTAAATAACGATTATTTCTTGTTGGAACAAAGTGTGAATGGAGTTGATTTCGAAACAGTTGCGCAAATAGATGGAGCTGGAACAAGTACGTCAGAAATGAATTATCAAGCACGAGTTTCTGGTGATAATGGTTCTTATTATCGATTGAAACAAATTGATTTTGATGGTCAATCTGATCAAACGGATGTAATTTATGTGGCGTGTACAAGACCAAATGTTGAGGTGTTTCCGAATCCATTTGAAAACAATGTGGTTGTAAAGTTGGATAAAAGTGCGACACGTAAACCGATTATTAAAATACGCGATCTCAATGGAAAAGAAGTGTTTATGCTTACAGTTGATGAAATGAATCAAACGGAAGTTGTACTTGATTTGAAATCGTTAAATTCAGGAATGTATATAATAGAAATTAGTGATGCGGAAACATTTGAAATTGTTTCTAATACGAAGATCACCAAATTATAAATGAAAAAGGGGAAAAATTACTTTCCCCTTTTTTTATTCTTCTATGATTATTGCGACATTGTCAACATCTCCATTTATTGGAGGACATATTTTCGTCACTTTCAATTTTATAAAATCAATGTTATCAATTTCTGATTTTAATCGGTTGATGATGCGTTGACCAACATGTTCGATCAACTTTGAACGAATGGCCATTTCTTCACAAACAATTCTATTCACATCGACGTAGTCAACGGTTTTTTTCAATTCATCTGTTTGAGCCGCTTCCGTGAAGTTTGTATTTAACATAACATCAACACTGTAATGCCCGCCAATTTCCCCTTCTTCTAGTAAGCAACCGTGAAAAGCGTAAATTTTTATGCCATTGACCTCAATTGTATGTTTCATGCTTGATTTTTAAGCGCTTCAATTTTTGTAAGTCCTTGATTCATACGCTCTAAGCATTCTTCTTTTCCTAAGAAAGCAGCAATTTCGAACATACTTGGACCCATTCCTGTTCCGGTGATTAAAAGTCTGAAATTTGGTAAAACAGCACCAATTCCCATTCCTTTTGCTTCCAAGAACGCTTTAAAGGCATTTTCAACTGAATCATGATCAAATGTTGAAAGCGCTTCCAAATTATTTTTCCATTCAGTCATCAACGCACTTGTGTCCTCTTTCCATTTTTTAGAAACGGTTTGTTCGTCATACGAAGTTGGTCGTTCTAAAAGATAAGCTCCTTCTGTTGCGATGTCTTGAATAAATGTTGCACGTTCTTTCATCAAATGACAAACAGTTGTTAAACGTGAAACATCGTATTTGTTTTCAAGAACTTCAGAAAGTTGAGCTGCTAATTCTTCATTTGGTGTTGAACGTAAATATTGTTGTTGGAACCATTTTGTTTTGTCTGGGTCGAACTTCGCTCCTGCTTTTGAAACACGATCCAAAGTAAAGGCTTCACACAATTCATCTAACGAGAAAATTTCTTGATGTGTTCCTGGATTCCATCCTAAGAATGCTAGCATATTAATGAATGCTTGATGATGATATCCTTTTTCGCGGTAACCTGAATAAAGTTCTCCTTCAGCTGTTGTCCAATCTGTTGGGAACACAGGAAAGCCTAAACGATCTCCATCTCTTTTCGATAATTTACCGTTTCCATCTGGTCTCAATAACAATGGTAAATGCGCAAATTGTGGGCAATCCCAACCAAAAGCTTCATACAACATAACATGTAACGGAGCAGATGGCAACCATTCTTCTCCACGAATAACGTGACTAATTTTCATCAAATGGTCGTCAACAATATTCGCTAAGTGATACGTTGGCATTCCATCACTTTTGAATAAAACCTTATCATCCAAGTTGTTTGTGTTAACTGTTACCCAACCACGAATGATGTCTTCGAAACGTATATCTCTGTTACGAGGCATTTTCATTCGGATAACATATGGTGTGTTATTGGCTAACAATTCTTCAACTTGGTCTTGTGGAAGTGTCAAAGAATTCTTTAATGACGTACGCGTAACGTGGTTGTATTGCCAGTTCGGCATTCCCATTTGTTTTGCACGTTCACGCATTAATTCCAACTCTTCAGCTGTATCAAAAGCGTAATATGCTTTGTCTTCTTGAACCAATCGTTCTGCATACGGTTGATACATTTCCTTACGTTCTGATTGAACATATGGTCCGTATTCTCCACCTAATCCCGGTCCTTCTGTTGGCATAATTCCACACCATTTCAACGCATCCATGATGTAATCTTGCGCTCCTGGAACGAAACGTGTTTGATCTGTATCTTCAATTCGGATTAAAAAAGTACCGTTGTTTTTCTTTGCAAAAAGATAATTGTATAATGCTGTTCGTACACCTCCCATGTGTAATGGTCCTGTTGGTGACGGTGCGAATCTTACTCTTACTGGTTTATCAGACATTGTTTGAATTTTGCAGCAAAGATAAGTAGAATTAAAGTATTGAAATTCTGATTCTGATTTTTTGTGAACGTGAAGACGTTGAACGAATCGTGTATGACAATGTATCGTTAAATAAGTGTAATAATTACGCGTTTTGATAGATATGTTTTACTTTAGTAGGTTAAGCAATACACAAGCTAAATTATGGTGAATTCTTTTGATCGATTAATTGAACAAATTGATGCTTTTATACGCAAGTATTACAAGAATCAAATGATAAAAGGTGCGCTACTTTTTGTTGGTGTTCTATTAGGTTCATTCTTGCTTACGACTACTTTAGAATATTTTGGACGCTTTGGTAGCTTTACACGTGCAATTCTTTTCTTTACGTTTATTGGTGTAAATCTGTTCATTCTTGGAAAGTATTTAATGATTCCATTAATGAAGTTGTATTCATTTGGTAAGCGTATTAATCGTTATCAGGCATCGGAAATAATTGGTTCTTTTTTCCCAGCAGTTTCAGATCGCTTGAAAAACACACTTCAGTTGCATGATGCTTTGGATAGTAATGAAGGAAATATTGAATTGTTAAGAGCGAGTGTTGCTCAGCGTTCCAATGCCTTGGGTGTAGTTCCTTTTACTTCTGCAATTGATTTTAAATCGAATCGACGTTATGTAAAATATCTACTTCCTGTCTTTCTTGTTTTCATTGTGATTGGTGTTGCAGCTCCAAGTTTGTTTACAGATGGAACGGAACGAGTTGTGAATTATTCGAAGGAATTTGAGGAAGAAGCACCATTTGAGTTCATTTTAGGAGATGGAAAATTGGTGGTTGAAGAAGGTGAAGATTTACCGGTTGAAGTGTTTTTCAAAGGTAAAGAGTTGCCAGAACAGGTTTATTTGATTAGTGAAAACGGAAAATTTTTAATGAAGAAAACGGGTAAGAACTCTTTTTCTGGAACGATTAAAAAACCAAAAAAATCTGGATCATTTAGTTTTGAAGCAAATGAATTCGAGAGTGCTCAGTATGATTTAAAAGTATTTGGTAAAGCAACAGTTGGAAAGTTTGAGGCACGTTTAGTTTATCCTAAATATTTAGGTAAAACAGATGAAATTATTGCGAATTCTGGTGATTTAACAGTGCCAGAAGGAACGGAAATTGAATGGAGTTTAGTGGCAAAGAATACACGTTTTATTGAAGTTTTATTCAATGGTTCTAAAAAACGTTATTCGACGGAAGGTTTGAAGTTTTCTAAGAAATTGGTTCAATCATCGCAATTGGGTCTTGTACTTGGTAACCAATATTCTTCAAAAATTGATTCAGTATCGTATCAGATAAGTGTTGTGAAGGATGCTTATCCTGCTATTCAAGTTGAAGAAATGAACGATACAGTTTCTGCTGGTGTTCGCTATTTCAAAGGTCAAGTTTCAGACGATTATGGGTTGAATGGATTGAATTTTGTCTATACAATCATTTCTGAAAATGGTCAAAAACGTGAAGAACGTATGTCTGTTCAGCGTGTAATGGGTACTAGCCAATCATTCGATTTTGGAGTTGATTTTAGACGAGAGAACGTCAAGTTGAATGACCGAATCGAATATTATTTTGTTGTTTCAGACAACGACGGTGTGAATGGATCTAAGTCAACGAGAAGTCAAGTTTATACATATAAGTTACCTTCTTTGGAAGAGTTAAATGAGAAACGTGAAGAAGATCAAACGAAGGTAAATGAAGATCTAACAGACCTTTTGAAACGCACGAAAGATTTCCAAAAGGATGTTGACAAGTTGAAGAAAGATGTGCTGAATAGCAAGAAGAGTGATTGGAACAAAACGAACCAAATCAATCAGCTGAAAGAAGAGCAAAAAAGTATTTTGGAGTCGCTTGAGAACATGCAACAGATGATGGAGCAAAGTACGCAAGAGAAAAATCAACTGTCTGAAATGGACAAGGAGTTGATGGAAAAACAGGATATGATTGAGCAGTTGTTGGAAGAGTTGATGGATGATGAATTACGCGATCTGTTGAATCAACTAGAGAAGCTATTAGAACAGAACAACAAAGAAGAATTGAAAGAAAAACTTGACGAGATTGAACAATCTTCTGAGGATATGAATAAGCAATTAGATCGCTCGTTAGAGATGCTTAAACGCCTTCAAGTGAATGAGAAGATTGATGATATAGAAAAAGAGCTTAAAGAGCTTGCTAAGGAGCAAAATGACTTAAAAGAGCAATTGGAGAAAGAAGCTTTAAGCAAAGAGGAAGGTCTGAAAAAACAAGATGAGATAAATAAGAAGTTTGATGACCTTAAGAAGGATTTGGATGAGATGAATGAGCTCAATAAATCATTAGAGAAGCCAATGGAGATTGGCGATACGAAGGAAGAGCAAGAGAAGATTCAACAGGACTTAAATGATTCGAAGTCCAATATGGAAAGTGGTAAATCGAAGAAAGCTGGCGAGAGTCAAAAAAGTGCTGCTGAGGAAATGGAACAGTTAGCTGAGAAGTTGGATAGTCAGCAACAAGAATCAAATAAACAACAGGAAGAAGAAGACATCAATAGCCTAAGAAACATCTTAGAGAGTCTTATGGCTTTGAGTTTTGATCAAGAAGATGTTATGCTTCGTTTCTCTCGAATAAACGATTCTGATCCTGCTTACAGACGTTATGGCCGTAAACAAAGAACTATTGTTGATGACACAAAGATTGTGCGTGATAGCTTGTTAGCTTTAGCCAAACGACAACCGAAGATTGCTTCATTTGTGGATAAGGAATTAGCCGTTATTAAAGAGAACCATGATCTTGCTTTGGAAGATATTGATGAACATCGTAAACGTGAATTAGGTTTGCGTCAACAAACGGTGATGACAGCCTACAATAATTTAGCGCTGTTGTTAAATGAAAGTTTGCAGAGCATGCAGAACCAGATGAAAAGCAAAATGGAAGGTTCTGGTAGTTGCAATAATCCAGGCGGAAAAGGTAAGCCTAAACCAGGTTCTTCAATGAACCCTGGAGACATGAAACAAATGTTGAAGAAGCAATTGCAGCAAATGGAAAAAGGTCCGAATCCTGGAGGTGAGAAACCGGGAGATCAACCTGGACAGAAACCAGGTCAAAGTGGTCAAGGCGGTATGGGAATGCCGGGATTGGGAAATAAAGAAATTGCTAAAATGGCAGCTGAACAAACAACCATTCGTCAGCGTCTTGAGCAGATGAGAAATGAATTGAACAAGGACGGTAAAGGAAAAGGCAATCAATTAAATCCTTTGATTAAGGAATTGGAAGAACAGGAGAAGGATCTAATCAATAAGAATTTCTCAAAGGATCTTGTAAAACGTCAAAAAGATATTTTAACGCGTTTATTGGAAAGTGAGAAGGCATTGATGGAAAGAGGGTTTGAGGAAAAAAGAGAATCAACTTCTGGAAAAAATGAGAATTATGGTAACAAAATTCGCTTTGATGAGTATAACAAGCAAAAACTCAATCAAATTGAATTGTTACGTACGGTTGACCCAGTTTATAGAAAGTACTATAAGGATAAAGCGAACGAATATTTCAATCAGAGTTTATAGTTGATTTAACTATAGTAATTTGATATGAAAGAAGGATTTACAATTATTGACACATTATCTATCCCATCTGATTTTGAGGCTGTATCGCAAGTTGAAATGCTTGTAGATCGTGTTTGTAATCAGTTAGGTGTGAATGAAGACTTTTACGGTAATGTTTTAATTGCAGTGACAGAAGCAGTAAACAATGCTATCGAACACGGTAATGGAAAAGTTGTGACAACTGAAGTTAAAGTTGCAGTTGGAGATAATCCTTCTGAGTTTTGTTTCAATGTGAAAGACCAAGGACGAGGGTTTGATTTTGATCACCTACCCGACCCTACTGCACCAGAGAATATTTTGAAAGAAAATGGTCGTGGTATTTTCTTAATGAAGAATCTGGCGGATGAAGTTGTTTATGAAGATGCTGGAACAAGTGTGAATATATATTTTACAAAATAGATGATAGAATTTTCTTTAGAAGATGTGAATGTTCCGGGTCTTGACTCGGAACATTTTGTTTTATGGCTTGAGGAAGTTATAATTGAGGAGGGATTTGAAGTAGGTGATGTGAATTTGATTTTTTGTTCGGATGAGGCTTTACTTAAAATGAATATTGATTTTTTACAACATGATTATTATACGGATATTATCACGTTTGACTATTGTGAAGAAAACATAGTGAGTGGAGATTTGTTTATATCAATAGATCGTGTTCTTGACAATTCTATCGAGTTGAACACTGAATATGATTCAGAATTAAAACGGGTTTGTGTCCATGGTGTGTTGCATCTATGTGGTTATAAGGACAAGTCTGATGAAGATGAAAAACAAATGCGTGCGAAGGAAGATTTTTATCTTGAGAAATATGTTCCACGTGAAACATAATTTTCTTGATTGGTTGTAATTTTGTTCCACGTGAAACATTGAGTTATGTTAAAAGAGTATGATGTTATAGTTGTTGGTGGTGGACATGCGGGCTGTGAAGCTGCGAATGCTGCTGCCAAGATGGGAAGTAGTGTGTTGTTGGTGACGATGAACATGAATACAATTGCGCAAATGAGTTGTAATCCTGCGATGGGTGGAGTTGCAAAAGGACAAATTGTTCGAGAGATTGATGCGCTTGGTGGTGGTTCAGGTTTTGTGAGCGACCGAAGTGCGATTCAATTTAGAATGTTGAACCTGTCGAAAGGTCCAGCAATGTGGTCGCCAAGAACGCAGAATGATCGAATGTTGTTTGCTGAGGAATGGCGACTGTTGCTAGAGAGAAATCCAAATGTGGATTTTTGGCAGGACATGTGCACGGGGTTGATTGTGGAGGGTGAAGAAATTCGAGGCGTGAAAACTTCTCTTGGAATTGATATTTTTTCAAAAGCGGTTGTTTTGACAAATGGAACTTTTTTGAATGGTTTGATTCACATGGGTGAAAAACAATTTGGAGGAGGACGTGCTGCTGAAAGAGCTTCAACGGGAATAACGGAAGATTTAATTCGTTTAGGTTTTGAGGCAGGTAGAATGAAAACGGGAACACCTCCTCGAGTTGATGGTCGTTCGTTGGATTATTCTAAAATGGAAATCCAAGAAGGTGATGTGAATC
>JBDKHH010000025.1:0-3667 GCA_039797785.1 Bacteroidota bacterium
GCTAAATCGAATAAGAAAATTCAGTTCATTGTTCAATTAGCATCTGTTGGAACCTCGGGTGGTGAAGTTTTAGCAGAACAAAACTATTTAATCTCTGTTACAAGTGGAAGTTCAGAAGAAGTAGGAATCTGGGCAAAAGAAACCATCACAGGGATTTGTGGAATTTTAGCAGAGAATTCAGTTGATAAAGCAGTTGACCCTTTGACAAAGTACATTGAGTCGCGTTATGCAATGGCTCCGAAAGAATTTACGGATGTTACAAGTCTTTCCAACTATCAAATGGGAATACAAATGATGTTAAACAACGATTGGGGAAGACAGTTTTTAGGTTTTCAGACAGCCACTTATTTGAAGAAAATTAAAGTTCCTATTTTAGCCATCAACGGTTCAAAAGACATACAAGTTCCGCCAGTGAGCAATCAAGCTGGATTCGCTAACAACTTTTCAAAAAAATCACTTCCTCAATCGAAGGCCATCGTTGTTGATGGATTGAATCACTTGTTTCAAAAATGTACAACTTGTACAATAAGCGAATATGGCGAATTGGAAGAAACGTTCTCTGAAACTGTCTTAAAGGAAATGACGGTTTGGATCAAAGGATTGCATTAAGCAAGACGAACTGAGGCTCGAGTAAACATATTCGAGCCTCATCTATTCGTTTGATTGTTTAGTATAAAACGATTTTAAGCGTTTCTATTGTGCCATTGTTGCGCATTACGCGAATGTAATACAACCCAGCAGCGTGACCTTCAAGATGCATTTTTTCAGTAATTGATTTTGCTGTAACGGAAGTAATTTCTTCACCAACCGCATTAAGAATCGTAATTTGTTCACGTTCATTCAATCCTGTTAAATAAAATTCTCCATTCGTTGGATTTGGCATTAAACGTAACTCATGTTGATTTTTAAAACAATCAATTGACACGATGTTAGAATATGAAAAACGTCCGTCTAAATCAACTTGTTTTAAACGATAGTAGCTAACTACTGGAAGAAGCGTATAATCAGTTATTTGATACGAATGGTGTTTATCAGAATTGATTTGTCCCTGCACTGTACTCACCTTCTCCCAATTCATTCCATCTGTACTTCTTTCAACGACAAAATAATCATTGTTACGCTCAGTTGCCGTTAACCAATTCAATTCAACAAATTTATCCGAACATGATGCAGAAAATTCAACCAATTCGATTGGTAAAACTTCATTCAATCCATTAATTCCTGTAATATAAAACGGCGATTCAGCTCCACCATTTCCATCAACTACCAAGTAGTACATTTGACCCACTGTAGCAGTGAAACAATGATTTTGATTTCTAGCCGTACCTGTTACTGCCGCATAAATATTATCGGATGTACGCGGACAATTTACATTCGTCCAATAGGTTCCATTTCCAGCACCAGTACAAGGGTTTCCATCTCCATCAGCGTTTGGATCAGTAACAATTACGGATTGTAAATTATCAACTAAACCACTGATTGCTAAACAAACACTCGTGGAAGTAGCCTGGAATTTAATCCATACGTCATTATTATTTGCTGCATTCCACTGACAACCTGTAAACGTTGCTCCATTCCAACCCGGCATATTTGTGCTTGATGCTTTTCCATTCGTACTTGCGCAAATCGGAGAACCATCCCAAAGAATTGCAGTAACACAATTATCACCATTCGGTGTTTGATTCGAAACCGTAGGATCGCCGAATAACAAAGATGCACTTTCAACGCAAGGAGCGTTTGCGGTGGATTCAAAGAAATACAAGGTCCATGTTCCATTTGCATTTTGGCCATTTAGTACAGTCGCCAAATTTCCAACCGTTGAAAATATACCAAAACGTCCGTCTAAACTTGCCTCACTTGGCACTGTTGAAGGAAAAGCAGCATAATCAGGCGCTTTGTTTAAACAACTCACGGCATTGCGAAAGGCATAATCTAAATAAGTTGTCGGATTTCCAGAATAATTTATTGTGGTTCCCATTTGCGAAGCAATTTGCAAACATGTTCCTGAAGGAGATTTTAAATAACAAGCAACATCTTGCAAATTTCCACCGCACGCTGCATTCAAGCGAATATCAATCTCAGCTAATTGATTTGTAGAAGTATTCAATGTTCCAACACCAGAAACGGTGAACGAAAAAGCTTTGGTTCCTGGACTTGCACAGGAAGCATAATTTGTTCCGCCATCAAGGTCAAATGGGACAGCAGTCGTTGTGTTAAACGTTTGTGCATTCACTAACGAACATACAAAAAGAGAAAGAGTGGAGAGTAGAAGTTTCATGAATGCTAAGTTAGAACATTCATTTTGAGATAACTAAACGGATTTAGTTTAGTGTTATTTTTTTAACATTTTTGTTGGTAATTTAACCCTTTACTAACTAGCAAACTAAAATTATTTTTCCTTTTCCACTTCGTTATCCCTGAAAGCAGTGGGAATCAGGTCCGGTATTACTTTTAGAACAATAGGAAGCAACACTGCTCCACCTGGTAACATGAAAATCGCAAGTGATGGCATTGATTTTACCAAATCCTTGAATTGTGTTTTTACAGCTTCTTTTTCTTCTTTACTTAATTCCGTCGTGGTTGATTTACGGATGAGTTGAACAAGTTCTTTACTTTGTTTTAATTCTACAGCAAGTTTATCCTTATTTCGTCCAAGGATTTTCACCCATCTTTTCGATAAACTGCTATACACTTTCTCCACCGAAGTAGAATTGTTCAGAAAGGGTATTGTACTTTGATTGGTCAAAATAAATTGTTCCGTCAACGCCAATGATTCGTTCAATTCGAGTTCTGTTAAACCTAATTTTTCTCCCAGTTCAGCTAAATATTTCTTTTCTTCAATATCGGCTTCGTGGTTCGAAAAAATAACAAACGACGACAAGTCAACCAAAAAGCGTTTAAACAACCAATTCGATTCAACTACATCTGTAAAATCATCAAAGCTTGCGCCTGATTTAAAACGCGACTCAGCTAAATCTCTGTGGATATCTGATAAATTTGCCGAAGCTAGAAACACAGAAAACATCGACTTTTCTTGCGACTCAATTTCACCGTCTGAATAAGCTGCCAAGGTAATAGCAGTTAAGGCATTCATCGCCAGCTCATCGTAATTATAAAATGTGCTTTTCTTGCGGTGCTCCATGAAATCATTGAACAAAATAACATCGAGGTAAATAAACACATTGTTCAGGTAGTTAACCCAAAAACGATTTTCTAAGAAATTGGCTTTGATGTCCACACGTTTTGCAAGAACTGCCTCCAACTTTTCAACTTTTGTTTCTTTTAAAAAGAACGTAAAGACTTTAGAAATCGATCGCGCATTGTATTTCCCGTAAAAGTCAACAAGAGCATTAATAAAATCTTCTTTGCTAAATTGATTTGGCTCGGCAAGATTCACCTTGTAAGCAAATAAATGGCATTCAAACAAAAGTAGCTTCAACTTTTCCTCTGATGTCCATTTCGAGTCATCCAATTCCTTCGCAAATTGCAAGCGAGAAGGAAATCCAAAAATAATTCCTGTTCGACCCAAAGCAGCATGCATAAACGAATGTTTATCCACCTCATCTGGCAAATCACACATTAAATCGAATTGGTTTTTTTCTACCAAATCGAAATATTTGTTAATCCATCCTTTGGAACCTGGTTGCAACATTTTTGAAGTCATTGG
>JBDKHH010000026.1:0-3375 GCA_039797785.1 Bacteroidota bacterium
GGCTCGTCACATCCTGGGGCTGGAGAAGGTCCCAAGGGTTGGGCTGTTCGCCCATTAAAGTGGCACGCGAGCTGGGTTCAGAACGTCGTGAGACAGTTCGGTCCCTATCTGTTGTGGGCGTTAGATATTTGAGAGGACCTGCCTCTAGTACGAGAGGACCGGGGTGGACGTACCTCTGGTGTACCTGTTGTGGCGCCAGCTGCATCGCAGGGTAGCTATGTACGGATGAGATAAGCGCTGAAAGCATCTAAGCACGAAACTCACCTCAAGATGAGATATCTTTTAAGGGCCGTGGAAGACTACCACGTTGATAGGCTACAGGTGTAAAGACAGTAATGTCACAGCCGAGTAGTACTAATTACCCGTAGACTTATAGTCTTTTCTTCCAACAATTTTACTGCTTCAGTCATCCGATATATCAATTCAATTTAGAACTAAAACATTTAAAGTTTTAGGTGTCTATAGCAGCATGGTCCACCTCTTCCCATTCCGAACAGAGAAGTTAAGCCTGCTTGCGCTGATGGTACTGCCCTTTTGAGGGTGGGAGAGTAAGTCGACGCCGCTTTTTAAAACCCTTATCAGTCTTCTGGTAAGGGTTTTTTTATGTACATTAATATAGAAGTGTATCATTCTTTATGTTTTCAGAAGAGTATATTTTGATTTCTTTTATACTGCTCATATTTTAAATATGATGTACCTTTGACTATGAGATTTTCCTATTTCAATTTTTGGGTTAGAAATGTGAGCTTATTCTTAGGGTTTTGTATCCTGGGTTTAATAACTTTGTTAATTGATAAAACCTATTTAATATACGATAAGCAACAATTCTTTCAAATTACATTCAAATGGGGAATGGTCTTCTTAATTGCCCATCTTCAGGTTTATCTGCACAATGTCTATTTGTATCAAAAGTTTTTCAGTAAAAACAATATCAAATATATTTTCGGGACAATCGGTCTCTTTATAAGCTATTTTTTAATTAATTATTTCACGCCTTTCAAGTTTGTGCAGAATGCGGATATCGTTACCATGTGCATATCGATATTTTTAATTTATGTGGTTGGTCTCGGATTTTATTACGCACACAAGAATATATTAGAAAGAAATTTACTCTTTCAAAATGAATTGATTGGTCGAGATGAGGAAATTCGACACCTAAAAGCTCAATTGAATCCGCATTTTTTGTTTAATGCAATGAATAATTTGTATGGTACGGCATTAACAGATCCAAACGAAACACCTGATAAAATTTTGGAATTATCTGATTTATTGAGATATCAAATAGAATCATCTAAAAAGGAAAATGTAACGTTGGATGAGGAGATTCAATTTATTCAAAAATACCTCAATTACGAACAAAATAGAATTCCAAAGTTGAAGATTGATTTCAAAACAAATATTTTTTCTAATCAGGTTTTGTTATCACCAATGCTCTTTATGCCATTTATTGAGAATGCCATTAAATATTGTTCCCAAACGGAAAAACCCATGTTTGTTTTAGAAATTACTTCGGATAGAAAAAATCTGGATTTTAAAATAATTAATAATTTTAGTGGTGATAGACGTAAATTTTCTGGCACCAATACTGGGCTGTCAAATACTAAAAAACGATTGGAATTGATGTATAAGAAACGCCATTCTCTAATAATTACTGAGTCTGATGATTTATATACTGTAGATTTGAATATACGCTTTTAATTTTTCACTATGAAATACACATGTTTAATAGTCGATGACGAGGCACCAGCCCATAAAGTGTTGCATGCGCATATTTCAAAAACGGAAAATCTTGAAATTGTAGGAGATTGCTATGACGGAATGGAGGCTTTGGATTTTTTGTCTAAAAACAAAGTGGACGTAATCTTTTTGGATATAGAAATGCCTAGATTAACAGGGTTGGAATTACTACAATGCCTGCCTTATCCAACAATCGTTCTTTTAACAACAGCATATTCTAACTTTGGATTCGAAGCGTATCAAAATGATGTGGTTGATTACATGTTGAAACCAATTTCTTATCCAAGATTTCTTAAAGCCATTAATAAGGTACAAAACCTACTAGGCAATAAAGTTGAAGTTACTAAAGAAATTGTTGAAATAGAACTTAAACATGATGGCGTTATGAAACACATTCGTGTTGATAATATCCTATACATTGAAGCTGTAGGGAATTATATAAAAGTCCATTTAAAGAATGAAAGGCCCATTTTAGTTACACAGACAATGAAGTACATTACTTCGTTGTTGCCAGCTACTACATTCACAAGGATACATAAATCCTATATCGTACAACGATCTGAAATAACTGAAATAAAAAAGACAGTGCTAACACTGTCTAATTCTGTTTCTTTACCTATTGGTAGAAAATATTCTGTTCTATTGGAACATTAAATTATTCTCTTCCCATTTTATATAACATCTTTGTGTGCTGATAAAGAGCGCTTAAAAACGTTTTCTCAGCATGGTAAGGTACGTTGTATTCCGCAGCAGTTGCTGAAACTATTTTAGAAATTTCTGGATAATGTACGTGTGAAATTGCAGGAAATAAATGGTGCTCAACCTGAAAATTCAAACCACCCACGAAATAAGTGATAAACCAACTTTTTGTGGCAAAATCCATTGTCGTACGCATTTGATGCTCCATAAAGTTGTTCTCTAATTCGCCATCTTGTAAAACTGGAAATTCATTTACATCTGTAACATGCGCCAATTGAAATACCATTGCCAATGTTAAACCAGCCACGTAATGCATAATAACATATCCCACAACCCAATTCAAGAATGTCATTTCAGGAATGATGAAATAAGGGATCAACATATAGCCGTAGTACAATATTTTAGAGATAATGATAATCGTAAGTTCCTTCGCGAATGTTGTATTTGATAATTTAAAATAACCTTCCTTGTTGTATCGAATAGCTTGGTTGAAATCTTTAACAGTACTCCACATTAACGTCATTAAACCATAGAAAAACCATGCATACAAAAATTGGAATTTGTGAATTTTCTTTTTTGGTTGATGTGGTTCAAATCGCAATAACCCAATTGAAGCAATATCTTCATCATGACCATGAACATTGGTAAATGTATGATGGATGATGTTGTGTTGTATTCTCCAATTAAGTGAATTTCCTGAAAGAAGACTGATAGAAAAATAACCTAAAATACTATTCAATTTAGTGTTTTTGCTATAGCTACCATGATTCGCATCGTGCATAACTCCCATACCAATTCCTGCCATACCAAGTCCCATCAACATTGCAAGTAAGGCCCAAATTATTTTGCTATCAAAAACATTAAACGTTAATAAGAAATAAGGAACCAAATACATCGCAAACATTACGATTGTTTTGGTGTAGAGATTTAGATTGCCCT
>JBDKHH010000027.1:0-3336 GCA_039797785.1 Bacteroidota bacterium
GATCATATTCAACTTTCGTTCCCGGTACTAGATTTTTTGAATCCAACATTTTGCTTCCCATTTTAAAGCGAACAGAAGGCTCCACAGTTACTCCTCTAGAAACAGAAAACTTAGGAGAATAGGTTAAGGAAGCATTGTAATTTTCAATTTCGCCTAATCCGTAATAGTTGTGACTCATTTGAAAACCTAAGCCGCCACGTATTGCATAGGAATAACCATCAATGGATAATTGACTCATTATTTGCTGATTATCACTTCCCAACCACTGAGCACGACCAGTTGCCTGAACTCTAGTTGCTAACATTGTTCCAACGGAAGAAAAATTTACGTCCATTGCTTGCATTCCTGGAACATGATAATAAGGATCACGTTGATTTCTCAAAGCAATTGGATTATCTAACATACGCTGTAGATTTCTACCCATTTTATGTAAACGCGAACCAAATGTGACTTTGTAATCTGATTTTGCGAAACGCACAGCACGTTTTGATTCATTCGCATCTGCAAAATCACTTTCCTCAATATCAATTAATTCTGCTTTTAGTGCAACCAATTTATTCACAGGTGCTTTTATCATTTCAGACTCAACCAGTGCTAAAGATGCTCCAGACATTTCTACTTCTGTTACATTTGAATTTAGTGCTTTGTTTTCATGTTGTCCAACAGTGCTTACTATTGACGTAGTAGTATTAGCAAACGATCTATCTTGTGTTGCTCTATATTTCAATTCATTCGCCTGTTCATCTATTTTTCTTGTAGATGCGTTCAGGCTATTTGTGAACTTGACTTTAGTTGAATTAACAGATTCTGAAATTGCGTTTTTCTCATTTTCAAATTCCTTTTGATTTCTTGCTATTTCAAGATCTTTAGTGAAATCTGTATTGATATTTGTGTAAACCGCAAGTGACGTCAGCAACACAATGGTGAAAAAACCAATTGCCGAGTACAAGCCAACAGGTCTGCGACGAACAAACTTATCTTGATGCGGATAGATATATTCTTGATGATCTACTTTTGCTTGCGCCCAAACATCCTTATCAACATCCAATTCAGGATGCTGTATTAAAAATGACTCCAATTGAGCGATCTGTTCGGGAGATAAATTCCCTTCCATTAACTCAAATAGCCAGCGATCAATATTTGAAAACGATGGATTACTCATACCAATTCCGTCAAACCTTTTAACTGCTTTTTAATTTTGTTTCTCGCTCGGAATAAGTATACTTTTACTTGAGAACTGGACAAACTTAACATGTCACCAATTTCCTCGTAAGAGTAGCCTTCTAAATCGCGTAAAAGAATGATACTTTTTTGAATTGGCGGTAAGATGTTCACAGCGCGGTCCACAACTTGATTTGATTCAAACTTGTTCACATCTTTTTTAGATGACTCAGGAAGATTTTCATCTCCTGGCAATTGAACACGTGATTTTTTGTTAATCAAATTCAACATGGCATTGTGCGCAGTTGTAAACATCCATGATTTGGCCTTTTCAACTTCCACTTTTTTACGATTCAGCCATAATTTTTCAAAAACATCTTGTAAAATATCTTCTGCGTCTTCGGTATTGCGAAGAAAGCGCATAGCATAACCATACAGTTTATTGCTATGTTCTTTAACAGTCATATTGTACTCGTTTCTCGTCAAAATTATTCCTAGCGTTTGCAGTTAAAACAATCTGGGAGGGGTAAAAGTTACACCCTACAGTTTCTATGTAACGGAATTGTTGAATAAATATACACTTGAATTATCTTTCAAGGCTCATGAACGAACATATTGGGTCTATCAATGAATATTGCATCCATATTATTGAACTGAACTAATTTAATTTTTAATATATTCGTAAAAACGAAGAAACTCAAAACACATGATTCAGGCCCATCGACTATTTGACACTGTTTATTATCAAAACGAAAAGTATCCAAATGATAAAATGTTTGTGACCAAAACCAATGGTCAATGGATTCCAAAATCCAATCAAACATTTATTGATGAGGCAATGATTGTTTCTCGAGGGCTAATTGCTTTTGGGGTAAACAAAGGTGATAATGTTGCGCTTGTTTCGAACAATCGCTACGAATGGAACGTAATGGATATTGCCATTCAGCAAGTTGGAGCAATCGTTGTTCCGCTTTACCCGAATATTTCAGAAAACGATTATAAGTACATTTTAAATGATGCTTCAATCAAGTTGATTGTTGTTGGAAATGCTGAATTGTCGCAAAAAATTCAAAATATTAAAAGTGAAGTTCCAAGTTTACAACACTTATTTTCATTTGATTCAGTTGAAGGCGTTACCAACTGGAGTGCGATTCATGAACGTTCGAACGAAACAGAAGTTGAAACTGTAAAAGAACGAATGAATTTGGTTAAAAGCCATGATTTAGCAACAATCATTTACACTTCTGGAACCACGGGAAATCCAAAAGGTGTTATGTTGTCGCACCACAATATTCTTTCGAATGTAGATGGTTGTCAGGAACCAATTCCTGCAGATAATACGTCACGTGTACTAACATTTTTACCCGTTTGTCACATCTACGAGCGAATGTTACATTACTTGTACATTTATTTGGGTTGTTCTATTCACTTCGCAGAGTCAATGGACACAATTGGAGATAATATTCGTGAAGTAAAACCACACGTTTTCACTGCTGTACCTCGATTGATTGAAAAAGTATTCGATCGAATCATGGCGAAAGGTGATGAATTAAGCGGCTTTAAACGTAAATTATTCTTCTGGGCTGTTGAACTAGCTGAAGCTTATGATTTACAAGGTAAAGGTTTGTGGTATAAAATCAAATTGGCGATCGCTCGAAAATTAATTTTCTCGAAATGGCAAGAAGCTTTAGGAGGTGAAGTAAAAGCAATTGCTTCCGGTAGTGCAGCACTACAACCACGTTTGGCTCGTATTTTCTTAGCTGCTCAAATTCCAATTCTTGAAGGATATGGTCTAACTGAAACATCACCAGTTGTATCTGTAAATTGCTTTTCAAAAGGAATTCGTATCGGAACTGTTGGTCCATTAATCGATGATGTAACGGTTCGCATTGCTGAAGATGGAGAAATCTTGGTGAAAGGTCCAAATGTGATGATGGGTTACTATAATTTACCTGAAGTAACAGCAGAGGCAATAGATTCTGAAGGTTGGTTCCATACTGGTGATATCGGTATTTTTGAGGAAGGCAAGTTTCTTAAAATTACAGATCGTAAAAAGGAGATTTTTAAAACATCTGGCGGAAAATACATTGTACCTCAAGCAATGGAAAACAAATTCAAAGAATCGCGCTTTATTGAGCAAATCATGGTGATTGGTGAAGGAGAGAAATTTCCAGC
>JBDKHH010000028.1:0-7305 GCA_039797785.1 Bacteroidota bacterium
TCCATTGTTAATCAATTTCGTATTCTACAAGAATATCGGTGTAAGGTGTTTTTATTAATTGTTCAACTGTAATTTCTTTTGCTTCCATGTATTTTAGAATCATGCGATATCCTAAAAACTGCCCCAAACGATCTGGTCCTTTTTCAGGTAAGCCAATCGTAAAAGGTCCTTCTTTCAATAAATTGCGTGTATTCAATTCATTGACTGTGAACAACATTTTTTCATCCACTAAATATTTCCAAAGCGCATATTCATTATCCAAAGCCCATTTGTAATCAACTGTTGAATAGCGTAATATTAATTCTGGTTCTTTGTTTGGAAACGCAGCTTGCGTTAAATAAAGAATTTTGCCCCAACGAATAATGTGCTCCGCCAAGTTACCGTCAACTTCTTCTACATAATGCGTCATTACCCATGAACATACAGCATCACGCGTCATGAATTTCGGATCCATTGCATCTTTAATCCATTCGTAATACGGTTCATTCGGCAATTCTTTCACAACATCGGTTGACGCTCCCAAGTAATTATCTAAACCAATACCAATTTGTTTCTCCGTACTGAACGCATTTGAATTGAACAATGAATTCATAAAAACAACATTCTCAGGAATTTTTCCATTCGGAATATGGTATTTCAAATGTTTGAATCCATCAACTATTTCAGTTTTATAGGTGTTTAAATCAGAAAATTTCTCCGCAATTCTTTTTTCTAAGCGTTTGATATACGGATCTTGCAAGAACATCGATAAACTTTTCTCAAAACTTGAATCTGATGCATTTGACATGCGAATGCAATATCCAAGGTTATATTCATAAATTTCAGAAATTTCATCCATGAATTTATGGTGCATAACTATGCGATTCGCTGAACGCGTATTTACCAAGTTTGAATCAAGATTTACGAAGCCAATATTCACTTGAGTTTTGGAAGCATCCACGTCTAATGGATTACTACTACAACTTGCCAAAACAAGAATTACCAATAGGATTGTAAAAATGCTTTTAAGAGTCATTATTATTCTTTAATATTGCAGTTCAAAAGTACATAAATCAAAGGATTTGTAAACAATTTTTAGACTATTAAAGCAAAAGAAAAGACATGAAAAAAATTTTATACTCGGTACTTGCCTTAGGATTAACATTATCAGCACAAGCACAAGAAGCGGCAGACAAAGATTTTCAAGCTGGAATTGTATTAGGCGCAGGTATGAATTTCCAGAAAATGGGAACAAAAACAATTGAATCAGCTGGAGCTGGAAGTGATTTAACGATTGGTGCAAATTTGAACTTCAGTCTAAATAAAACAATAGCATTTTGTACGGGTGTTGAATTTGACTTTAATGCTATTAAATTCAACTATTCTCAAGACACGAAACCTTCAATTTACTATCGATACAACGACACAGACATCCTTCAAAAAGGCGATGCATTGGGGGCAAACGATAAATACTTCCAACTAGTTGATAGAACACAAAAGTCTGTTTATTTGACAGTTCCTACTATGTTGTTATTTAGAACAAATTTCATTGGTTATTTCCGTTATTTTGGAAAATTCGGTCTTCGTAGCAGTTTCTTATTGTCAACGAAAAGCAACGATGCAGGATTTAACTATGACGCGGGTTATGTAAATGGCGCTTCAGCAACAAATGAGAACATGAAAGCTTCTGGAGATATGTTCTTCTTCAAAAGTGCAGTTGGACTTGCGGGTGGTGCTGAATGGAATTTTTCTGGCTCAACTTGTTTAGTAGCGGAAATCGGTTACTATTATGGATTCACACCACTTTATTGGGGACGTGCTGCCGATTCAGATAAAACAACTTTGTATACACGAGCAGTTGAGAATGGAACAACATCAGATGCTTTCCTTGCAAACAAAGCAACACAAGGACAATTAATGTTCAAAGTTTCAATTTTATTCTAACGAGCCAAACATTGAATTATCTCAAAGCTTCACAACACATTAAAGCCTGGTTGAATGACTACTGTGATTCGGCCAGGCTTTCTGGTTTTATAATCGGAATATCTGGTGGAATTGATTCTGCGCTTACTTCAACGTTGTGTGCGTCGACAGGTAAAAAGACCATTTTGGTCAATATGCCTATTCGTCAGTCGGCAAATGAATATTCACGTGCCGCAAAACACATCGAAAATTTGAAAAGTAGATTTCCGAATGTTGAAAGTATTGAAATTGATTTGACTGCCATTTTTGAACTAATGGAAACTACTTTTCCTCAAGAAACGGTGGAGAATCAATTAGCAATGGCAAATACGCGTGCGCGTTTAAGAATGACGACCTTGTATGCAATTGGTCAAACACATGCTTGTTTAGTTGCCGGTACTGGAAATAAAATTGAAGATTTTGGTGTTGGATTTTTTACAAAATATGGTGATGGCGGAGTCGATTTGAGTCCTATTGCCGATTTAACAAAATCTCAAGTTAGCGCGATGGCTGCTGAACTAAATGTTATTTCAGAAATTTTAGAAGCAAAACCAACTGACGGATTGTGGGGCGATAGCAGAACGGATGAAGATCAACTAGGTGCAAGTTATCCCGAATTAGAATGGGCAATGGATTTTTCTGGTGACGAAAATGAATTGAGTGAACGAGAAAAAGAAGTACTTAAAATATATCGTAGATTAAACGCGATCAATAAACACAAAATGGAGCCAATTCCAGTTTGTTTAATTCCTTCTAGTCTTTTAGAATGAACTAAAATAAACAAGGATAAATTTTACAACTAGCTGACAATGAAAATACTAAAACACTACCTTTTATTGATAATTCTTTCAAGTTTTATCTCTGAATCTTTCGCGCAAGTTGACTTTAATAATTATACTACACTATTATCGAAAGGTACGATTCCTCAAGATTTCACGAAACAAACATTTCAAAAATTAGAGGAGGATTTAAAAACTGGACGTGATGAATTAAACCAAAATCAAGAAAAAGTATTTTTTGAGGGAACAAATTATGCAATTGATGAAATCCTGCATTCTGGTTTTGTTATTTACGGCGACGACATCACTACCTACATTTGTGAAATTGCTGACAAGCTGTTGGTTAACGAACCAGAGCTTCGTTCAAAACTTCGCTTTTATACGATTAAATCGAATTCCGCAAATGCGTTTAGTACAGATCAAGGAATTGTATTTTTCACAACAGGATTAATTGCACAACTTACCAGTGAAGCGCAATTAGCCTATATTCTGGCTCATGAAATTTCGCATTATACCGAAAAACATGTTGTTGAAACGTTTGATTGGACAACATCCAACTACCGTCAAGATGATCGCATCGAGCGACTAAGTCAATATTCCAAAGAAAAAGAATTTGAAGCGGATAAATTGGGTGTTAAATTATTTCATGACGCTGGTTACTCCGCGGATGAAATCTTTGCAACCTTTGATGTATTGATGTATTCCTATTTGCCATTTGACGAAATTGAATTTCCAACGACTTACTTTAGCAATGAGAATATTTTCATTCCTCAAACTCTTTTTCCATCTAAAAAATATGAAATAAAAGCGGTTGAAGACTACGACGACGAATTAAGTACGCATCCTAACATTAAAAAGAGAAAGGAAGCCGTAGAGAAAGAAATTGGGGGCTTAAGCGATTGGGGGACAACTTCCAATTATTTAGGTGCTGAACGCTTTGAATATGTTCGCTCAATTGCACGTTTTGAAAGTGTGAGAAGCGATATTTTAAATGCTCAATACGGTGATGCACTTTATTCTATCTTCATTTTAGAAAAGGATTATCCAAATTCGATGTATCTAAAACGTATGAAAGCCCATGTTTGGATGAATTTGATGCTGTATAAAACCGAGAACAAATCTTCCAGAACAATAAATAAAACAACCGATTTGGAAGGTGAATCTGCTGCTCTTCACTTTTTCCTTAAAAAATTAAACAAAGATGGTTTGACGACCATTGCGCTTCGCCAAGTGTATCAGCTTCACATTCAAAATCCTGATGATGAAGAAATAAATGCTGTGTACACAAAATTTGTTTCAGACCTCGCTTCAACTGACAACTTCAAAATTGAGAACTTTTCGAAAAAGAAATTTGAAGATGCTGCAGCGGAATATATAAAAGCAAAATCAGATACACTAAAAGTAGAGATAAAAGATACCGTTAGTTCTCAAAAAAAATCCAAATACGACAAAATTAAAACCAAGAAAAACGCTGATAATCCAGCAAATTTTGATTCAACAAAATACTACTTGTATGGACTTACGGATATACTAGCCGATAGTTCATTCATGCAATTATTTACTGCGAAAAAAGCAATACATCTAGAGGAGAAAGAAGCATTTGAAGCATATAATGCACTTTCACGACAAGAGCAAAAAGTGATAAATAAGCAAGAAAAAGCAACCGAATTCAATCTTGGATTAAATGAAATCATCGTCGTTGAACCGATGGTTTATAGCTATAAACGAGGACAGGTAAACAATGTTAAATCAGAAAAATTAGAAAAAGATTTTTCAGAGGCAATCGAAAGTTCTGCAGAAAGAGTTGGAGTAAAAACGTATCCAATTGATAGCCGAACATTAGAAACTAAAGGAACACAAGGTTACAATGAGCGATGCATCTTAATCAGTCTTTTAAATCAATTAGCCGAAGATGATGAAGTAACTGTTTTCCCAGTAGATTATCAATTATTAAAAACTATCCGGAATGATTACGGAACATCGAAAGTGATGTTTTCTCTTGTCGAACATCAGTATTCTCCAAATATTAATGTAGCCAGTGCTTTATCTTCGCTTATCATTTATCCTATTTTATTGATTTATCTTCCAGTCGGTATTTTATCGGGTAACAATACAGAGATGAATGTCTTGATTCTAGATCTTGAAAATGGTGAAATTGAAGATGGTATCAGTTATTATTTCAAGGATTCTCCTAAGCGATTACAATTAGGTGCGCACATGTACGATATTTTCACAAAGCTTAAAACGAATCCTGCAAACTAACATTTTATGAAAACTATCATTACACTATCATTTTTATCGTTCTTAATAGCCTTTACAGGTTATTCTCAAAAAACGAAAGTTAAGAACAATGGTTATTATGGAAAGCGTACATTTTTTGACTTATCAACGGTTATTTCTGTGCCACTTTTCTCAAATGTCTTTTTAGATAATACTGCTTATAAAAAAGGTTCAGCGGGGTTGTCTCAAGGGAAAGATTACTTTAATTATGGGTTTAGAATTTCAATCGGTCATGCATCAAAACGAAATTTTGCAGTTTTATTTGAGTACGGTCAAGACTATTCTAACATCTACCCAGATAATTATATTCAGAATGATTATACTGGAAACTCCAATTTCTACCAAGCAACTATCAAACATCAAATGTTGGATGTGAAGACCAATATTTTTATGCCTAAACTGGAATTTGCTACAAAGAATTCACTCCTACCAATGGGTTTAAGTCATCAAATCGGTCTAGGTTATTCAAAAAGTAAAATTGCACTTCATGAATATACTTATTTACTTTCGGGCGAAGATGGAAATGGCGTTCCTTTCAGCGGAGGTTATAAAAAGTACGATGCAAAAGATGAAAACAATCAATTGTTCAATTCGAAACGAATGCCATCCGTCAACAAGTTTATAATTTTGTACGCCTTAAACTTGCGTAGTCCAATTTCAAAAAGTTTAATGATTAATTATGGAATCCGTTATACTTTACAATTTGGGCGTTATGATCCATACCCAAATTCAGGTGACGGAACATACCTTGATGAAAATGAACTAATTAGATTAATTAGTCGTCAGAGAAGTTTCAGCTTTATGTCGTTTCACATTGGTTTGACATTGGCCTTATAAATCTTTAAACCGCAATTGACAACTGTTTATTGCGCTTCTGGAGCTAAACGCAACACAATTCCATCGATATCGTCATTGATGTGAATTTGACAACCTAAACGACTATTTGATTTTACAAAAAACGCTTGGTCTAACATATCTAATTCAGCATCACTTTGCTCAGGTAAAGCAGTTTCTGATTCAAGATAGCATTGACATGTTGCACACATAGCCATTCCTCCGCACTCGCCTTTCACTGGAAGCTCATACGATTTACACAACTCCATTACATTCATGTTCATGTCTGTTGGAGCAATCAACTCGTGTGAAACACCTTCTCTATCAATAATTGTTACTGTTATTTCGTTCATTGTATGGAATTTTCTGCAAAACTACTATTTTCTTATCAATTGTAGATACGCAAAATGTTTGTGCCGTTAAATACTGTCTGATATTGACGTAAACCAAATTCTGAATTGCTAATCGCAGATCCATCATACAAAGAAAATGTTGCTGTTGAACAAGAATCAATCAGTATTAAAAAATTATCGTTATCCGGATAAAGCGGCAAAGCACATGTACCATCAGGATCTTGTGGAGAATGACGATCAAACGCTATAAATTCATCAATTGAACGGCGATAAACAATAATTCCACGTGAACCTCCTGTGACATAGGTAAACCCACCAACGCCCATTAAACTAGAATAACTTGGTAAGGTAATATCAATCGTAAAATCAAAAGGAATATTTGGAACTGGATGTGAATTACTTTTGTTACACGCACTCATTGTGAAAACAGAAAGTGCTAAAAATAAAATAAATCGTAACTTCATGGCGTTGATTATGTACAAAACAAATGTATGAAGATTAAAACGTTTATTGGACTTCTTTTATTGCTTATTATTGGATTAACTTCTACAAGTTGCGGCAGTGCAAAGGTTGGAGAAAATCCATCGTCTGTTGCTGAAGCGGAAGAAATATTGGCAAAAAAGGCAAAGAAGCAAAGTAAAATTGCCAAAAAAGAAAAGAAGAAAGCCTATAAAATCTATTGGAAAAAGCAATCCAAAGAAGCTAGAAAATCAGTTAAACGAAATGCGAAACGTCAACGTAAACTAGCCCGAAGAAAGTAAACGTTTTACAAATGTGAAGAAAATATCAATCTTCCAATTCCATTAATTCTTCCGTAGCTTTTTCCCAATCCATCATTAACTGGTCCAATTCAGCCTTCACCTTACTATACTCAGCTAATAATTTATTCGATTGCTCTTCATTGGTATAATCTAATAAGGCAATTTCCTCATCCATTTTGGCAAGTAAGACTTCGTGTGCGTTAATAGCATCTTCCACTCGTTTCACCAAATTGTTTAATTGATTTTTCTTGCGTTTTAATTCTTTCGCTTCTTCAAATGACAACTTAGGTGTTTCAACTTCTTTTTGAACCTGAACTGGTATTTCTGCATGCTTCACCTTTTCTTCAGACATGTCGT
>JBDKHH010000029.1:0-13312 GCA_039797785.1 Bacteroidota bacterium
CCAATACAAAACTTGGAGAAAATATTCCCTAGCAGATCATCGGTAGAAATATCACCTGTAATCGTACCTAAATCGTACATGGCCTGACGAATATCCATGGCAACGAAATCAGCGGAAATATTGTTGTCTAAATCGAATTTTGCTTTTTCGAGAGAAACAGCTGTGCGCACCAAAGCGTCGTAGTGACGAATGTTTGAAACAATTGTATCGTTGGCCAAGTTAAAGTCTCCTGTTACCAATTCAACCAATTTTTCACGCAAGGTTTCCATTCCAATTCCCTCTTTGGCAGAAATAGAAATATATTCCTTTTCGCAAGATTCAACCTTTTCTTGAGAAATATCTTGTTTATTGGCTAGAACCAACACTTTTTTATCTGGAAATTCTGTTTCGATTTCTGTCGCCCAGTTTGCTACTTCTTTCAAACTTAAGGGTAAGGAAGCGTCTGCCAAACACAAGACAATTTGCGCTTGTTTGATTTTTTCTTTTGAGCGTTCAATTCCCAAGGCCTCAATCTCCTCTGCTCCTTCTCGAATTCCGGCTGTATCAAT
The DNA here is from genome assembly GCA_039797785.1 of Bacteroidota bacterium. Lineage (GTDB taxonomy): Bacteria > Bacteroidota > Bacteroidia > Flavobacteriales_D > Crocinitomicaceae > M0103. The sequence goes on from JBDKHH010000029.1 coordinate 549, forward strand.
TAAACGGAATAAAATTCCTTCGATGTTCAATGTTTCTTCAATCACATCGCGCGTTGTGCCAGCAATGTTACTCACGATTGCACGATCTTCGCCCAACAACTGATTCAACAACGTACTTTTTCCCGTATTTGGCGCACCAACAATCGCAACAGGAACACCATTTTTAATTGCATTTCCTAATTCAAAGGATTTTGCCAAACGATTAATGTACGTTAAAACATCCGTAACCAATTGTTTCAGTTCTTTGCGATCTGCAAATTCAACATCTTCTTCTGCGAAATCGAGTTCCAATTCAACCAAGGAAGCAAAGTGGATTAACTTTTCACGTAACTCTTTCAACTCATTGGAGAAACCTCCGCGTAATTGTTTCAAGGCGATATCGTGTGCACTTTTCGATTGAGAAGCTATTAAATCCGCTACGGCTTCTGCTTGCGATAAATCCAATTTACCGTTCATAAAAGCACGCATCGTGTATTCTCCTGGTTCTGCCAAGCGACATCCTTTTTGCAATAACGCTTGAATGATTTGTTGTTGAATGTAAGGTGAAGCATGACAAGCAATTTCTGCACTTTCTTCACCTGTGAAGCTTTTTCCTTCGGCAAAAACAGTGATTAAGACCTCATCAATGACTTCATTTTGTTCATTTTTTACGGTACCAAAATGTGCAGTATGCGAAGTTTTGTCCTGCAAATTCTTCGAAAAGATTGCAGAAACAATTTCTAAGGATTTAGCACCAGAAACGCGAATCATTGCGATGGCTCCTACTCCATTCGGTGTTGCTAACGCACAAATTGTATCGTTTGAATGTATCATCGTGGTACAAAGATAAAAATAAGTTGGATGAGTGATTGAACGCGTGAGCTAATCGTTTCTTTACATGTTGTTAACATTGGCTTTAAATGAAACTCATGAATTAGTGGTTCATTTGCGCAACTAAAAATCACGAAAATGAAAAAGTTACTTTTCTTATTTACACTTGTTGCGCTTACATCATGCAACGTATTAAAAGAATTCGATACAACTGGATTCACTATATCAGGAAACATTGTTTCTTACAACAATGTTCCAATGGCTGAACTTGAAGGATTAGAATTCGCCTATGACAATGGCAAGTTGGTAAAAGAATTAACGTTTAAAGTATTAGAAAATTCGGATAACACTAAAATCAACAATTTAATTGCTTTCTTGCATGAAAAGCATCCCGAATACGAAATTGAGGTTGAGATTCCGTTTGAACACATTGAAAAATATAAAAACTAAAAAAGGGCTGTCGATAATGACAGCCCTTTTTTAGTATAATTATCGTTAATTATATTCCCATTTCAATTTGGAATACACCTCCGAACTGACCAGTATTTGAAACATTTTTCAAATCCTTTGTTACTTGATATAACACATTTGCTTGTAGTTTTAAACGATGACCGTAAAGGTATTTCGTTAAACCTAAATGTAAATGTTCTTGTCTCTTTTCATTCACAGAAGGAAACAATGTATTGTCAAACACTTCTTTATTTGGTGTAATCACAGAATATCTCAAAGCAATTTCATAATTATTTTTAAAACAATAACTTAACTGCGTATTCAAACCGAAACCTGTATATACCGTTCTATATTTACCACCGTTTTCTGTTACAGCTTTATCTGCTGTACGATTTGTATATTCTTGTAATAAAGCAAATCCTTTATATTTAAATGAAAGGTCCGCATGGAAATTTTTCATGTTAACGGGAGCATATAAATCACTTCCTAAAGTTCCTCCAGTTCTAATTGCGTGAACATTATAATTATAGCCAGCAGCAATAGCTAATTTTGGTGTTTTTTCACGTGCTAAATCACCTTCCCAATCTTCATTGTCTCCTGTGAATTTTCCAAATGGCAAAACTTCAACACGTCCTGTGTAGTTTAATCCTTTATCTGATTTAGAAGAATTTCTTCCTTCTCCAGAGGTAACTGCTCCTTTTAAGCGGAAATAATTGTGATCATAGGTTGCGAAGAATCCAAAGTCACGATCGATCGTAAATGTTGCGTTAACAATCGAACGGTCAAAAAATTGAAGATTTCCAGAAGACGTAACACGTTGGCGATTACCTGGAAGTTTTGTTTGACCAACACCAAACTTCAAACCTTTAATTGGTTCATAAAAGGCAATTGCGTCACGTACAATGTTCGGGCTTGTATTGGTCGTTGATGAATTCGTTGCTTCCCAATCCATATCTCCTCGTGAAAAAGACAATTGAATATAGTAGGTGAATTTTGGATTATAAACAAAACCGCGCATACCCAAGCGCAATCTTCGAACACGAAATTCAAAGCTTTCAGGAGTTAAATCTTCCAAAGACTTAGACATATAACCAACTCTGTTTTGCATTCTAAACTGAAAACGCAAACTAAATAAGCTGTCCTTTTGAATCACTTCAATACCTTTTTCTGGTTTGGTGATAACTTTCAGTGGGCTTTTCTCCTGTGCCATTGCATTAATAGTTAACAGAGTAACCAATGTTAAAGCGCTAACTTTTTGAAATCCTTTAATCATACTATATCGTTTAATTCGGGGCCAAAAGTATTTTATTAATATTCAGTTAATACTGGCTTTTTATTGATTTAAGATTTTCTTAATTTTCGTAACGTTTTGTTAACACGAGATTTTTCAGCATATTTTTTTCTTTTATCCTGTTTTTCAACACTTTAAACATTATAACTTAGCATTTTTGTCCGATTTTGCTTAATATTTGCTTAACATTAAGTAATTCACAAAATCTTATCTTACTGATTTTCAATACCATTACGAAACTCACATTCATAAAACGAGACGTAAGGTTAACTTTACGTTAACAAACAAGCACATTTGGATTTGAATGGAGATATTAAAATACATTTGCCAAAAAAATTAAACGATTATGGCATCAGGTATTTTAAAATTCTTTTTACCGAAAGACAGAGTGTTTTACACGTTATTTGAAAACGCTAGTAGCAACTTAGAATTGCTTGCTACAAAATTAGTTGCAGTTGTTAATGAATCAGATTTTAACAAACGTGCAGTTATAATTAAAGAAATGGAAGATTTGGAGCACCAAAACGACCAACTTACGCATGAAATTTTTGTTGAATTAGGAAGAAACTTTATTACACCATTCGACCGTGAGGACATCCACAGTTTAGCAACAGCTTTGGATGATATTGCAGATTATATGTATGCATCTGCGAAGAAAATCAACTTCTATAAAATTGAACCAACTCAAGATTCAGGTATTCAAAAATCTGCTGACGCGATTCAGCAAGCAGTTTTAGCGGTGAACCAAGCTGTGGTTGAGTTAAGAAACTTGAAAAACACACAAAAAATTGTTGAATGTATTATCAAAATCAATAGTGCTGAAAACAGTGCCGATGATTTATTTGATTTAAGCATCGAGAAATTGTTTGATTCTGACGTTGACGCAAAAGAATTAATCAAAAAACGTGAATTGTATATGGTTCTTGAAACTGTTACAGACAAGTGTGAAGACGCTGGTAACGTTATCGAGTCAATCGTTGTAAAATACGCTTAATCGCAATCATTCATTTAAATCTGTAACTATGTTTACATTATTAATAGTCGTTATTGCCATCGCCTTGATCTTTGACTTGGTGAATGGTTTCCACGATGCTGCAAACTCCATTGCAACAGTTGTGTCGACGAAAGTATTAACACCATTCCAAGCAGTAGTTTGGGCAGCAGCATTTAATATTGTTGCATTCTGGGTGTTTGATATGAGCGTTGGTAACACGGTAGCAAAAACAGTTGATGCAAGTGCAATTGACCTTTGGGTTATCCTTGCTGGATTGTTAGCTGCAACTGCATGGAACTTGTTTACATGGTGGTTAGGAATTCCTTCCTCTTCTTCTCACACATTAATTGGTGGATTCGCTGGTGCCGCAGTTGCACATGGTGGATTTGACGTAATTGCTACGGGAGAAATCATCAAAGTTGTTGTATTTATTTTCTTAGCTCCAGTAATTGGGGGTGTAATTGCCTTTTTGATTGCCTTGGTAACCATGAGTCGTCGTTTCTTCTTGAAATTTTTACTTGTTCTTGCTGGAACTGGTGGGATTTACTTGTTGATGGATTACATGGTTGAGTTCATGGATATGAAGAAAGAAATGATGTGGATTACGATGGGTATGATGGGAATTTTCTTACTTGCATATATCTATTATATGTTGGTGCATGGAAAACGTCAAACAGCCATGAAGGAATCAAACATGTACAAACGTCTTCAATTGTTGTCTTCAGCAGCCTTTTCGTTAGGACATGGTGGAGCGGATTCACAAAAAGTAATGGGTATTATCTGTGCTGCATTAATGGTGTACGGAAATATGCAACGCGACGTACATCAAGAGGATAAAATCAATCCTAATTTCCAAATTTCAGAGGTGATGCAAATTGAGCATAACGATGAAACTGGTCACAAAAAGAAATTCAAACCAGAATATGGAACAATTGAAGGTGTAACTTTTTATGCTGATGGAGATGATTTAATCGACATTCAAACACAAGAAGTAATTTTCCACGAAGAAAAAGCAAATGAAAAATATTCTCATGCTGACAAATTCAAAGATTTCAAACAAGCGGACGAAGCTCTTGAAAAATTGCACATTTATACGAAAGGTCATGATATTTATGACGCAGCAGATAAAGAATTAATCTTCAAGAAAAACGAATTAGATACATCTTATTCGAAAGCAGGAATGTTCGTTAATTACGTTGCTGAAGCGAAAAATGATGACGGTGCTGCAATTATCGAATTGAAAGAAGGTCACAAAATCAAAACGAAAGTAAACTCAGAAACGATGCCATTCTGGATTTCCTTCGGATGTTATTTGATGATCGGTATTGGTACATTATTCGGTGGTTGGAAAATTGTGAAAACAATGGGTACAAAAATCACGAAAGTGACGCCGCTAGAAGGAGTTTGTGCTGAAACAGCTGGTGCTTTGACATTGTTTACTGTATCTCAAATGGGAATTCCAGTATCAACAACGCACACAATCACTGGTTCGATTATCGGTGTAGGTGCAACGAAACGTTTAAGTGCCGTTCGTTGGGGTGTTACTATCAACTTACTTTGGGCATGGGTTCTTACCATTCCAGTTAGTGGATTATTAGCAGCATTGTTCTATTACGGAATTTTATTGTTCAAATAATCAATTTTCAATTAGAATTGAAAGGGAGCCTGAATCAAGCTCCCTTTTTTTATTTTCTTAACCTACATCAATTCCACCTAGCATTTGCTTTTGTATTTTTACCTTTATTAAACATAAGGTTATGAAAGATCAACTTCAACGACGTACGTTTTTACAGCGCTTTTCTTTGGGACTATCCTCTTTGATAGCACTTCCTCTTTTCGGTCAATCCACTTCAGATAAACATACTATGGCAACAAAAAACAACATTCTTCGCATACGTCCACTTGGTTTTCAATGGGAAACAGCAGATCCCTTCTTATTTTGTGTTCACCACGAAGACAAATATCCAAAAGGAAATGAAAAAATGGGTCCTGTCACTTCATTGGACGGACGTTATCTAGGACAAGACTTTATTGTGAAAGACGGCTTTCGCATGTATCACGGAATGGAAGTTCCTGGTTTTCCAGGACATCCGCACAGAGGATTTGAGACAATTACAGTTGTTCGCGAAGGATTAGTCGATCATGCTGATTCTACTGGAGCCGCTGGACGCTACGGAAATGGCGATGTGCAATGGATGACAGCGGGAAAAGGCGTTCAACATTCAGAGATGTTTCCACTGTTGCATACGGATAAAGAAAACCCAATGGAATTGTTCCAAATTTGGTTGAATCTTCCAGCAAAAAGTAAAATGGTTGAACCACATTTTAAAATGATCTGGAATGAAGATGTTCCACGTTTCACCGATAAAGATGCGAACGGTAAAGCAATTGAAGTTGAAGTGCTGGTTGGGAAATTAGGAACGCATGCAGCTTCTACTCCTCCACCAAACTCTTGGGCGGCAGATGACAACAATGCAGTAGCCATCTACAATATTCAATTGGAACCAAATGCAGAATGGACTTTACCAGCAACCGTTGAAGGAATTAACAGAACAATTTATTATTATGAAGGAACTGGATTGACTGCTGAAGAAACGGTTATTCCGGATTATCACGCTGCAGAAGTAAATCCTATTGCTCCAATCGTTATAAAAAATAGTGGAGAACGTTCAAAAGTGTTAGTACTTCAAGGTCGTCCAATTAATGAACCAGTGGTACAACACGGACCATTCGTGATGAATACAAAAGCGGAAATTTATCAAGCATTTCAAGATTACCAAAACACACAATTTGGCGGTTGGCCTTGGCCGAAAAACGATCAAGTTCATGCACGTGAATTAGGCCGTTTCGCTAAACATTCGGATGGAACGGAAGAAATTAAAGCGTAGGGACAGGTCGCGACCTGTCCGTGCAAAACGCGACCTGTCCCTACTCAATTATTTACGTTTGTTTTGAAAGAATTGCAACATAATTTCAGAGCACTCTTTTTCTAAAATCCCATTTACAACCAACGTTTTTGGATGATACAATTCATTCTTATAACGTCCTGCGCCACGTTTTTCATCACGCGTTCCAAAAACAACTTTGTCAACTTGCGACCAATACAATGCCCCTGCACACATAACGCAAGGTTCGACCGTAACGTATAATGTACACCCTTTTAAATATTTTCCTCCCAAAAATTCTGCTGCTGCAGTGATTGCCTGAATCTCTGCATGCGCCGTTACATCATTTAAATGCTCTGTAAAATTATGAGAACGCGCAATGATTTGATTGTTTGCCACGACAATTGCTCCAACTGGAACCTCATCTTGTTCATAAGCCTTGTATGCTTCTTGAAGCGCTTGCTTCATGAAATATTCGTCGTTGTAAGGAGTAATCACTTTTTGCCGGGTTTTGTTTTTGTTTTAAATACCGATCGATCTATTGCCGATAATTGAACAAGGTGTCCACGGAAAATTTTATCGAACGTTGCAAATGCACTTGTAATATGAATCTCCACTTGTTCGTTTGCTAAATAGGTCATTTTTACTGTTAATGATCCTCTTCCCAATCCGCGTGAAACCATGTAAAAATTCGTTTGACATTTACCGTCTTTGTTTAAACTCGATTTCCATCTACCCACTTTTCCCTTTTTCTTAAATTTTGAAAAATCATAAGCACCCGCAGTATAAACCATGTTGTTTTCAATGATAAAAAAACTAATTGCTTGTTTCATCATTTTTGGTTTATCAATTCCTGGAAGCCACATTGTGTCTAATTCGACCACAAACAATGGTGGCACAGAATCATAGTTTGAACAGGTTTTCGTTTCCTGCGAAAAAGCAGTGGGAACGGAAAGTAAAAAGGCGATTAACAAACCAATAAATCTCAACGGCATAACTTCTATTTGTTTCAAATGTAAGGATTCTTTCAAATTTAACTTCTGTGTATGGATAAATCCTTCAAGTAACGAGATAGTTCAAGAAGAATAGTTTTAAATTTGACGATGAATACAGCAATTCCCTATTTAGAAAAAGGTGATTTGATTTACATCACCGCTCCAGCCAAAGCAATTGAAGCGATTCACGTTGACTATGCTAAAGAATTTTTTGAAAAAGAAGGATTCAAGGTCTTGGTAAGCGAACATTGTTTGGGTCAACACCACTACTTTTCAGGAACGGATGCTGAACGTTTGGCTGATTTTCAATACGGAATTGATCATCCAGAAGTAAAGGCAATTGTATGTGCACGCGGTGGCTATGGTTGTGTGCGAATCGTTGACTCATTGCAGTGGGCAGCACAATTGCGTCACCCAAAATGGATTATTGGTTTTAGTGATGTTACGGTTTTTCATCAACGCATGCAACGCTTCGAATTGCCAAGTATTCATGCTTCGATGGTATTGAATTTTAAAGATAATAGCGCTGAAGCATTGAAAACGATGGTTGACGCCATGACTGGAAATTTAACTTCCATGAGTTGCGAAGCTTCTTTGTCAAACAAAATTGGATCAGCTGAAGGACAATTGATCGGTGGAAATCTGAGCATTCTTTATAGTTTATTGGGCACAAATGATCAAATCGACTATTCGAATACCATCTTGTTTATTGAAGACTTGGCGGAACATTTATACCATTTAGACCGCATGTTGTATGCTTTTTCCAAAGCGGGAATATTTGATAAAATCAAAGGATTAATTATCGGCGGAATGACCGACATGGAAGATACCGCAGTTCCTTTTGGAAAAACCGTTGAAGAAATCATTTGTGAACACTTTACGTATCGTCCAATTCCAATTGCGTTTAATTTCCCAGCTGGACACATTGACGACAATCGTGCTTTAACTTTAGGTACGAATTGTAAATTAGAAGTAAGCGCTAACGGAACGCTGCTCACTTACCTCTAATTTTTGTATGTTAGTTTGGTTACACACAAATGTGTAAGTTTAAAATAACTTTGTAAAAAACAGAAAAGATGAAAACATCCTATGTTATCGTAATCGCAGTTATTCTCTTACATTTTGCTGTTGGCGTTTATTTCTTGATTAAAAAATTGGGTAAGAAATAATTACAACACAATAAATTTCTTCATCGTACGCTGTTCTTGAAAATTGATTGAGCAGACAAAAGATCCTTGTGGCAAGTCGGTCAATTCCACTTTTCCACTTTCACCAATCTCCCATGTTCCAACATAGGTTCCTTCAAGACTGTAAACAGTCACTTTTGCACCATTTTGACCTTCCACAAACAAGTTTCCTTGCGATGGATTTGGATAAACAGCAACATCGAATGTCATTAATTGACGTGATTCAGCAACCTTTTCAATTGAGTTTGGAGAAGACTCAAATTCAGTTCCTTTCAAATGGTTTTGTTCTTGTGCAAAATAAGCCCCGCTCATCCCGATGCACGCTACTAAGGCAATTGCTTTCATTGTTTCTAGTTTCCCTTAAAACACCTTGTTAGAAAAACGTTACACATTCCTTCCAAAATGCTAAATTTTAACACTTATGTAAAATCAATCTAAATAAGAACTAAAACGCTATTGCTTTGTTCTAACTATTAAATTTGTAACCGTTAACAAAAATTTTAATATGAGCAATTCTACATTACTAAAGTCTTCCATAGCAAAGAAAATTGCGATGGCACTTTCGGGACTTTTTTTGATTTCATTTTTATCACTCCATTTCTTCATCAATTTAATGTCAGTTTTTAGTGCTGATGTATTTAACTCGATGTCGCATTTTATGGGTTACAACCCAGTAATTCAATTTTTAATGCAGCCGATTTTAATTGTGGGGGTTATTTTCCACTTTGTAATGGGTTTTGTGTTGGAAATTAAAAACAGAAACGCACGAACAGTTGCTTATGTAAAGTTCAACGGCGCTGCAAATTCATCATGGGCTTCAAGAAACATGATTATTTCAGGTTTAGTTGTATTAGCATTCCTAGGGTTGCACATGTACGATTTTTGGGCGCACGAAGTTGTTTACAAATATGTTGAGGCTAATGCAATTGATAGTACTCGCTATTACGGTGAATTAGTTGCAAAATTTGAAAGTCCAGTTCGTACAGGATTGTATTCGTTGGCATTTGTGCTTCTTGCATTGCACTTATGGCATGGCTTTAATTCTTCGTTTCAATCTGTTGGATTTAACAACAAATTCTCGAAAAAACTACATAAACTAGGATATGCATTTGCAATTATAGTTCCTCTTGGATTTATTTTCATTGCATTGTTTCATCACTTCAATAATTAATATCAATAAAATATGAATTGAGCATTACTTAATTGAAAGGAACTTTTAAGAAATGCGAATTACATCTTGACGTTTAAATACAGATCAAAATATGAAATTAGATTCTAAAATACCAGAAGGTCACATTTCTCAGAAATGGACAGACTATAAAGATCATTTAAAACTTGTTGCACCAAACAACCGTCCAAAAATTGACATTATTGTTGTTGGAACTGGTTTGGCTGGAGCATCGGCTGCTGCTTCACTTGGTGAAATGGGCTACAATGTTAAAGCATTTTGTTTTCAAGATTCTCCACGTCGTGCGCACTCAATCGCTGCACAAGGAGGTATCAATGCTGCAAAAAATTACCAAAATGACGGTGACTCAATTTTCCGTTTATTTTACGATACAATTAAAGGTGGTGACTACCGTGCACGTGAAGCAAACGTTCATCGTTTAGCTGAGGTTTCTGGAAACATCATTGACCAATGTGTTGCGCAAGGTGTTCCTTTTGCTCGTGAGTACGGTGGTTTGTTGGACAACCGTTCATTCGGTGGAACACAAGTTCAACGTACATTCTACGCTGCTGGACAAACAGGACAACAATTATTATTAGGAGCTTATTCAGCACTTTCTCGTCAAATTGGTTTAGGACGTGTGAAAATGTACAACCGTCACGAGATGCTTGACATTGTTAAAGTTGATGGAAAAGCACGCGGAATTATCGCTCGTAACTTGGTAACAGGTGAACTTGAGCGTCATTCAGCACATGCTGTAATCATTGCATCAGGAGGATACGGAAACGTATATTTCTTATCAACAAATGCAATGGGATCGAACGTAACTGCAGCTTGGAAAGTTCACAAAAAAGGAGCTTACTTCGCGAATCCTTGTTACGTACAAATTCACCCAACATGTATTCCAGTTCACGGAACAAACCAATCGAAATTGACATTGATGTCAGAATCATTGCGTAACTCTGGACGTATCTGGGTACCGAAGAAAAAAGAAGATGCTGAAGCAATCAGAGCTGGGAAATTGAAACCAACTCAAATTGCAGAAGAAGATAGAGATTATTACTTAGAAAGAAGATACCCTGCGTTTGGTAACTTGGTTCCACGTGACGTTGCTTCACGTGCAGCGAAAGAGCGTTGTGACGCTGGTTACGGAATCGAAGCAAATGACACAAACGAAGGTGTTTACTTAGATTTCTCATCAGAAATCAAAGCAAAAGGAAAACAAGCTGCTTATGCTGCTGGTGATCACAATCCTTCTGAGGCAAAAATCATTGAATTAGGTAAAAAATGGGTTGAAAGTAAATACGGAAACTTGTTCCAGATGTATGAAAAAATTACAGATGAGAACCCGTATGAAACACCAATGAAGATTTATCCAGCTGTTCACTACACCATGGGTGGTGTTTGGGTTGATTACAACTTACAATCTACCATCCCAGGATGTTTCGTAGCTGGAGAGGCTAACTTCTCTGATCACGGAGCGAATCGTTTGGGAGCATCTGCATTGATGCAAGGTTTAGCTGACGGTTATTTCGTGTTGCCTTACACAGTCTCAAACTACTTGGCAGATGAAATTCGCACAGGAAAAATCTCAACGGATTCACCTGAATTCGTAGAAGCAGAAAACAATGTAAAAGAATCCATCAACAAGTTCTTGAGCAACAACGGTTCAAAAACAGTGGATCATTTCCACAAACGTTTGGGCTTGATCATGTGGAACAAAGTTGGAATGGGTCGTAATGCACAAGGATTAACAGAAGCTATTTCTGAAATTGCAGCATTGCGTGAAGAGTTCTACAAAGACGTATTTGTTCCTGGAGATGCAAACGAAATGAATCCTGAATTGGAAAAAGCATTGCGTGTAGCTGACTTTATGGAATTGGGTCATTTAATGGCGATTGATGCGTTGCAACGTAAAGAATCATGTGGTGGTCACTTCCGTGAAGAGTACCAAGATGCAGAAGGAGAAACATTGCGTGACGATGAGAACTTCAAATTCGTAGGAGCTTGGGAATACAAAGGAATGGACATCAATCAATCGGTGATGCACAAAGAGCCGTTGAATTATGAGTTCATTAAAATTGCAGCGAGAAATTATAAATAATAACGGTTGGTACGCGATGCATCGCGTACCAACATAAAAATATTCAATATGGCATCAAAAACAATTAACATAAACCTAAAAATTTGGCGTCAAAAGAACGCGAATGCAAAGGGAAGTATGGAGACATACAAATTGGACAATGTTTCTACAGATAGTTCATTCTTGGAAATGTTGGATCAATTGAACGAACAATTGGTAAACGAGCGCAAAGAGCCAATCGCATTTGATCACGACTGTCGTGAGGGAATCTGTGGTATGTGTTCATTGTACATCAATGGTGAGGCACACGGACCAGACCGCGCGGTAACGACTTGTCAGTTGCACATGCGTAAATTCAAAGACGGTGAAACCATTTATGTAGAGCCTTGGAGAGCGAAAGCATTCCCAGTAATCAAAGACTTGGTGGTTGACCGTTCAGCGTTTGACCGTATCCAACAAGCGGGAGGTTTCGTTTCGGTGAACACTTCAGGTAACACCATCGATGCGAATGCGATTCCAATTGGAAAAGCAGATGCAGACAAAGCATTTGAAGCAGCAACTTGTATTGGTTGTGGAGCATGTGTAGCGTCTTGTAAAAATGCATCAGCTATGTTGTTTGTTTCTGCAAAAGTTTCTCAAATGGCTTTGTTACCACAAGGTAAAGTAGAAGCAAAACAACGTGTATTGAACATGGTGAAACAAATGGATGAAGAAGGATTTGGTAACTGTACCAACACAGGTGCTTGTGCGGTTGAATGTCCAAAAGAAATCTCTTTGGAAAACATTGCACGCATGAACCGTGAATACTTAAAAGCAATGGTTACTGCTGAGTAAGCAGCAACTTTAGTGATACTAAAAAAGCCTGTTGGAATGTTCCAGCAGGCTTTTTTGATTGATTCAA
>JBDKHH010000030.1:0-4139 GCA_039797785.1 Bacteroidota bacterium
TTTTGGGATAAACTCCATCTTGAATTAGATTATAATTTTCTTTTGTATTCCTATCAGTGGCGTTATACCTATCCAACAGTTGACCCAGCTGAGTTTTATACAAGGGAAACTTCATTAAAATCTAGTAGTATTGGTCTTGTCTATCGCAACAACTTTGTAAATGGTGGCTTGAAGGTAAATTTATTTAACATCCGCATGGCTCAACCAACCCTTGGGTTTAATGCTCTTTTTTCAAAGCAAAAAGAGCATTACTATTTTGGTCCCTTTGTTTCTTATGGTCATACTTTTGGAGAAAACGACTTCAAAGCAAAACAATGCTGGAATGTTGGTTTGGAAGGATATATACATTCGTTTCACATAAGTGCGTCTTATGGACAGTATTCTGATTTTATTCCTTCCTATTATAATTATAACAATCAACCAACTATTGCGACCATTCATAAAAACATGAATGGTTTCAATTTTCAATTGGGTAAAAGTGTTGGCTTGGTTTCTCCAAAAACAATAACGCGAAAGCGTGAAACGAATATTTATCTTGAAGCAAATATAGGCATCATTCAATTTCATCAAGTTACCGGAACTGAATCTTGCTTTACCGATATTGGTTTCAATGTTCGCAATAGCAAATACAAATTCGGTATAGCATATGAAAGTGCTTTGTTTTCAAATCATTTTCTTGATTTTAATGTAGGTGTTAGTCTTTTTCCAGAAAAATGGCCAGTTTATTTAGGTCCATATTTGAAAAACGGATTCGTCTTATCTGAATTTATGAATAGTGATGAAAAAAGGTTTGCTGAATTTGGCTTTGAAGCCTATTTCAAAAACATTCATTTGACCGGAGGTTTTGCACGATTTTACAAAGCAAAGCATCCATACGGAACTTATGAATTGACATCCTTGAACCTAATGCTTGGCTATGCCTTGCCGTTGGGGAAAAGAGTGAAAGAAAACTAACAGAAAGGGTCGGCATTGCTGGCCCTTTTGGTTTTAAAGCGTATTTTGTTAACCAAAACGCACAACACTTTCTTTTTCAACGTCGAAGAACCCGTTTTTCGGGTCAGAGAAAATAGAGAAAGAAGAGTACGCTGAGCTTAAAATGCACTATGATTATTTTTAATGCCACCCCGCTGGGGTTCGGTTTTCTTGTAGGGGCTTGGGTTAATAGGATGGCGCTCCTACGGAGCTGAAAAAATTACTATCAACTACCAATCTGCGGTTTTCTGCGCAATCTGTGGGAAACCAAAACACCAATATCCTATTTCTCCCGCTGATTTCGCAGAGTTTCGCTGAATGGCAAAAAACTTGGAAACACTAAGCACTTTTTTATTTCACCACAGAGGCACGGAGTTCACAAGTGGATTTGCTGAAGGTTGACACAACGTTTATTCATCAACTTTGTTGATTCTAGATGCGGTTTGTCATTCATGTTGGGATACTAAAACAGCCATAACTTATTCTCCCGCAGAATTTCGCAGAATGAATTAACTAGTAAATACCTAGCACTTTCTTACTTCACCACGACCTGTCCGGCCTTTCGGGAGAGGCACAGAGAAAGAATACGCTAAAAACAGCTCCGTGACCTCTTTTAACTCCACAACTCTGCGTTGAAATGCGGGACCAGCGTCCTTGAATCTGTATTTAAACCTATCTTTGGTTGATGGATTATTTCTCCGTAGGTTATGTTGGATTGTTTTTTGCCAGTTTTCTTTCGGCAACGATTCTGCCATTGAGTTCGGAAGGAATTCTACTCTTAATGCTGTCGCAAGGATATGACCCGACACTTTGCTTGCTAGTTGCGAGCATTGGAAATTCACTGGGCGGTTTAACGAATTATGCGCTCGGTTTGCTCGGGAACCCCAATTGGCTGAAACGCATCGGCATCAGTCACATGAAAATTCGTTCTTTCGAACATCGTATTCACAAATATGGTTATTGGTTGGCCTTTTTCTCGTGGGTTCCGTTTATTGGTGATCCACTTTCAGTGGCACTTGGCTATTTCAGGGTTTCGTTCTGGCGCTTCTTTGGTTTGATGGTGCTGGGGAAGGTGTTGCGGTATGCTGTGATCGTTTATTTTTGGATGTGAGAATTTCTTTACTTAACCACATAGGTACATAGTTGTTTTTCCCTAATAGTCGGTTGAAGGTAACATTAGTTGTTAATTTGCTTTGCAAAATTTTCTAGGTGAGTCGGCGTGAGAAGTTCTTTTCTTAACCACAGAGGCACAGAGTTACTTTTCACTTATTAGTCGGTTGAAGGAAACATTAGTTGTTAATTTGCTTTGCAAATTTTCTCAGAGTTAATTAGGGTGAGAATTTATTTTCTTAACCACATAGGTACATAGTTGTTTTTTCCTCAATACTCAGACTTAGTGCACATATGCTATGAATTTGCAACGCAAATTTTCTATCATTTTCTTTTCTTGAACATCAACAAATACATTTTCTCTATGTGTCTATCCCGAAATGCGGGACAAGTTATGGTTTTTATCAATCACAAAGAACTGTTTTTAAACGAAAAATCAAGATTCTATTCAAGTAATTAACGATATTTGCAAAAAAATTAGCGTCATGTCAAATCTTATCACACTGAATGAATTCATCATGGACCGCCAAGCGGATTTCACAAATGCCACTGGTGAATTGTCTCGCATCTTAAACGATATTGCTGTTGCATCGAAAATGGTGAGCCGCGATGTACGTAAAGCTGGATTGGTAGACCACATTTTGGGTGCGCACGGAGCAACAAATGTGCAAGGTGAAGAACAACAAAAACTTGACGTGGTAGCTGATGAGCAATTTATCAAGGCTTTCCGCAATGGTGGTGAAGTATGTGGAATTGCATCTGAAGAAAATGATGACTTCGTTGCTTTCGAATCTGAAACTGCGAAAAATGCAAAATATGTTGTGTTGTTCGATCCTTTGGATGGTTCTTCAAACATCGATGTGAATGTATCGATTGGAACAATTTTCTCGATATACAAACGCACAAGTGCAGAAGGAACCTTGGCAACTGAGGAAGACATGTTACAAGTTGGAACAGACCAAATCGCTGCTGGTTATGTGTTGTATGGTTCATCAACAATGTTGGTGTATACAACCGGAAAAGGCGTAAACGGATTTACCTTGGATCCTTCGATCGGTGAATTTTGTTTATCACATCCAAACATGAAAATGCCTGAAACAGGTAGAATGTATGCGATGAACGAAGGAAACATCGACATTTGTAACCCAGGAATTAAGAAATATACGCAATACTGTCAAAGCTTCGAAAACGATAAAGGTGCTCCTTATTCAGGTCGTTACATCGGTTCGTTGGTGGCAGATTTTCACCGTAACATGATCAAAGGTGGAATTTACATTTACCCAGATACAACAACTTCTCCAGAAGGAAAATTGCGTTTGTTATACGAATGCAATCCATTGGCGTTTATCGCCGAACAAGCTGGCGGATTAGCATCAACAGGTAAAGAACGTATTTTAGATATCAAACCAACTCGTTTACATCAACGTGTTCCATTGTTCATTGGCTCAAAACAAATGGTTGAAAAAGCATTGAGTCTTTTGGAGTACTAAAAGAATTCCGCTTCAATTAAAAAATGGAACAAAAGGAACTTAAACAACTCTTCTCGAAACTTTCTCAGATTGACGCAACGGCGAATCAATTGCAATTTGCTGGAACACATATTCATTGGAAAGGACTTGTTGGTTCTTCTCGCAGTTTGTGTGCTTCTGCATTAGCGGATCAAACGCCCGGTCATCATTTATTTGTCTTGAACGATAAAGAAGATGCTGCTTATTTCTTGAATGATTTAGAAGGTTTATTTCCTGACGATAAACGTGTGTTATTTTATCCAGCATCGTATCGTGTTCCCTATCAATTGGAAGAAACAGATAACGCCAATGTTGTTTCGCGTGCTGAAGTATTGGAAAAAATCAACAATGGCAGCAATGTTTGGGTTGTTACCTATCCAAAAGCCTTGTTTGAAAAAGTTCCAACCCAAAAGAAACTGAGCGAAAACACCTTGCGCATTGAAGTTGGAAAAACCTATTCGATTGATTTTATCAATGAGTTGTTGATGGAATACCATTTTGAGCGCGTTGATTTCGTTTACGAACCTGGACAATTTTCCATTCGTGGTG
>JBDKHH010000031.1:0-9848 GCA_039797785.1 Bacteroidota bacterium
TTGCACAATATTCTTGAACCAGCAGTGTTTGGTTTGCCTGTTCTTTTTGGACCTAAATTCAAGCGTTTTCCGGAGGCAAGTCAATTCATCCATTTAGGTATTGGTTTTTCTGTAAAAACAAGCGAAGAATTCACTGCTGCATTAAATGAAATTTACAAAAATCTTCCTGCTATTTCGGAAAAAACGTCAACATCGGTTACCAAAAACACAGGCGCATCTGTGAAGATCTTAGATCATTTGGAACAACATTACGGTCTTTAATTCTATTTACCGTTCCAATTCAATACATGCATTTCACTTTTGGAGACACGGTTATAATTGAATTGAATTTCTCGAATTAATTTTTCAATGGTTTCCCACTTTAAAGAACGATTTGGCACTAATGCTATAATTTCTCTTGCTGGAACTGAGTTTGAACCATTTGTGATCGATTTCAATTGTGTTCGTTGATTTTCGTTCAAGTGATAATATTCAGGAACCAAGGAATAGCCGCCATTCATGTCAACCATTTTCAATAACAATTCCAAATTTCCGCCTTCATAATTCCATGCATCTATTTCTTGTTCATCTTTAAGTTGACAAAATTGAATCATTTGAGTGCGCAAGCAATTTCCCCGACTCAATAACCAAGGATGGAGCTCTGTCAATTCTTCAACAGAAATAGTTTTCTTTTTATTACTTGGAACATACGCCAAAATTTCTTCCTTGAACAATGGAATTGTGCGCAGACGATTATCGTTGAATGGTCCTGCCAAAATCGCAAGATCCAATTCTTTTTTTTCCATTGCAACAATGAGTTCTTCCGTCTTTAATTCTTCAATGGTTAATTGAATATTTCCAATACGTTCTTGCCATTTCTGAAACATATCTGGAACCAAATACGAAGCAATTGTTGGGATTATTCCAATTTTTATAACCTCTTTGTAATTTCCTTTTAGACGCTCAAGTAAATGATCAATCTTGTTTGTTTCATTTACCACTTCACGAATAATTGGTAGTAAAGAACTCCCAAAAGGTGTCAACTCAATTGGGTTTCTAGAACGATCAAAAATGGGATGCCCTAAAATCTCTTCTGCTTTCTTTACTTGCATCGAAAGTGTTGGTTGCGTGACAAAACATCGCTCACTCGCTCGCTGAAATTGAAGTTCTTCGCTTAGAACCAAAATATAGTGCATTTGTTGAATAGAAAGCATATAGATAATATTTATGCAAATATAAAACATATCAATATATATTATAAAACATCTAGCTTAACTTTGTCTTAAGAAAAAATAAAAAACATGGAAGCACAACACATATCATATACAGCGAAGCTAAATTTATTATTAGCTAGCTACGAGATTCATTACCAAAATTTAAGATCATTGCATTGGAACGTAAAGGGGAATAACTTTTTTGAACTTCATCTCAAATACGAAGAAATCTACACGAGAACACAAGTCATTATTGATGAAGTTGCAGAACGCATATTAACATTAGGAACATCTCCCCTTTCCCGTTTCAGTGAGTACTTAGAGCATAGTCTAATTCCTGAAAACGAATTAATTTCGGACGGAAAAAAGGGTATGAATTACATTTTAAACGCTCAAAATTCATTATTACAAATTGAACGAATGATTCTGAGTCAAGCGAATGAAAACAATGATGAAGGAACATCCGCATTGATGAGTGATTTAGTGCGTGAAAAGGAAAAAACCAATTGGATGTTCGCTGCCTGGTTAGGATAAAAAAATGTGAGGAAAATGCTTTTCTTAGAACCTAAAAAGCGTAAATTTGTTAGATAAAATAAACACAAACAATCAAAAATAAAATGGGAGTATTAGTAGGAAAAAAAGCGCCATCATTCAAGGCTGCTGCCGTAGTAAACGGATTCGAAATTGTAAATGATTTTTCATTGGATCAATATTTAGGAAAAAACCATGTATTATTTTTCTTTTACCCGAAAGATTTTACATTCGTTTGTCCTTCTGAATTACATGCTTTTCAAGCAAAATTAGCTGAATTTGAAGCACGTGGAGTGAAAGTTGTTGCTTGTTCAACAGATACAGAAGAATCACACTGGGGATGGTTACAAGTTCCTAAAAACAAAGGTGGAATCGAAGGTGTAAAATATCCAATCGTTGCTGACACGTCAAAAACGATCTCTGAAGCTTTCGGAGTATTGGCTGGAGAATACGAATACGACATGGAAGGTAACTTGGCTGCAACAGGTCCAATGATTGCTTATCGTGGATTGTTCTTAATCGACAAAGAAGGAACGGTTATGCACCAATTGGTAAACATGTTCCCATTGGGAAGAAACGTTGACGAAGCATTACGTATGGTTGACGCATTACAATTCTTCGAAGAAAACGGAGAAGTTTGTCCAGCAAACTGGCAAAAAGGTGATGATGGAATGAAAGCAAGTTTTGATGGTGTTGCTGATTACTTATCTGCTCACTAAGATTAAATTTTCATAATTTTTTAAAAACCGTTCAATTCATGTTGGACGGTTTTTTTATTTTTGAAAATGCGACTGATATTACTTACTCTACTTTTGTGTCTAAATTCAAGTGTTTTTGGACAAATGGACACTTTGCAAGTCCGATTTCTCTATGGTTCAAAACCACGACCAGAACACAAAAAAGAACAGAAGATTTGGTTCGGCGGAATGCTTGGCGGACATGTTGGAATTCGCTACAACGATACAAGTTATTTGAGTTTCTTTTACGAAGGTCGCGTTCATATTTTTCAGCACAAGAATTCCAAAAATGGCAAGTATGATTTTCAATCCGTGGATGAATTCAATCACATCATGGACGAAGACGTGGACAGTGTAAAAACATTAGTGATCTACATTCCAATTTCGCATGACAAACGTTTAAAATTCGATAGTATTTGTGCAAGTTATATTGAAAAGACACCTTATGATTATGCCTTTTTTGGATATCGATGTGGTTCATCAACGTATGAAATTTTAGCACAACTGGGAATCGTAAAAGAATATTCCTTCTTCAAAACGTGGAGAAAAATCTTTTATCCTAAAATTGTGCGACGAAAATTAATGCATCAAGCGCGAGAACATCAATGGCGTTATGAGAAACACAAAGGAACACACAAACGTCGCTGGGAGAATGAATAACTAAACAATCTCTCCAGTTTCAATATAATCCAAATCTTTACCAAAGGTTTCTTTCAGTTTGGAGATGCTAAATAAAGCCAGCAGCAAAAAGAACAATCCAACTGCGAACGCAGCAATTCCATCTGATAAGCCTTGAGCTAGTAAAAGACCAAAGAAAAGGGTGATAATATTCACGGAGCCTCTTACAAAATTTGGTATTGTGTTAGCAGCTGTCGAGCGAATATTCGTTCCAAATTGTTCTGCAGCTATCGTTACAAAAATTGCCCAATAACCTGTTCCTGTTCCCAGTAAAAAGCACAAGAAATAATACGTCGATAAGGAAACATCCTTCAAAATAAATAAGAAAATAAAGGTGATTACAGCGGTAAACATCAAATAAAGGTAAACCACCAATTTTCGACTTTTAAATACTTGACTTAAGATTCCCGAAAGCAAATCACCGAACGATAAACCAATATAAGCATACATTACTGCAGTTCCATTGACAACATTCTCTACACCTAACCACGGACCAAAATTATCTTTCGAATTCATAATCAACAAACCGATGACGTACCAAATTGGAATTCCGATCACAACACAATGTAAGTATTTAATGAAATTGGTTTTATTACCGAAAATCAACTTCAAATCACCTTTACGTATAGAAGAATCATGTTTCAAATCTTTAAAGAAATCAGATTCCATTGTACCAACTCTTAAGAGTAAGAGCACAATTCCCATTAAGCCTCCAATGATGTATGCAACTTGCCAATTCGCAAATTGAATACCTGAAAAAGCGTTTAGGAAATCCCCAATTGCTTCCCCTTTCGAACCAACCAATGAGGCTACAACTGCTCCAAGTGCTCCAAATGTCACGATAATCATTGTTCCATAACCACGCTTTTCTTTCGACATCATTTCAGAAACAAGTGTAATTCCAGCGCCTAATTCTCCAGCCAATCCAATTCCTGCAACGATGCGAATTACAGCATAGGTGGAAACATCAGTCACAAAGGCATTTGCCAAATTTGCTACTGAATACAATAAAATTGAACCGAATAAGACTTTCAAACGGCCTTTTTTGTCGCCTAAAATTCCCCATAACAAACCGCCGATTAACATTCCTAGCATTTGCATGTTGAACAAGAATTTACCCGTTGCTGCAATTGAAGCTTCCGAAGCGCCGTGCATAATTTGTGTCAAACTCTCCGCTTTGACAACTCCAAAAAGAACTAAATCATAAATATCTACGAAATAGCCCAAAGCTGCCACGATAAGTATTAATGCAATTTGACGGTTTTTCTTTTGATTTTTAGTAGCGTTCATACGGCTAAAATAATTGAAAACTTTTAAGAACAAACGAAATCTATCCGAACAATCAAACTTCACAATGAAATCTGTATCTTCGTATTCGATGAATATGGACGAAATATACATGCAACGCTGCATAGATTTGGCGCGTTTGGGACAATTGAACGTTGCACCAAATCCGATGGTTGGAGCAGTAATTGTGCACAACAACAAAATCATCGGTGAAGGATTTCATCAGAAATATGGAGAAGCGCATGCAGAAGTCAATGCTATTCACTCTGTTAAGAATCCTGAATTATTAAGCGAATCAACCATTTACGTTTCCTTAGAGCCTTGTGCACATCACGGAAAAACGCCACCCTGTTCAGATTTAATCGTCGAAAACAAACTGAAACGCGTTGTGATTGGTTGTAAAGATTCCTTTTCCAAAGTAAGCGGTAAAGGCATTGATAAACTCAAAAAAGCTGGAATAGAAGTAGAAGTTGGTGTTTTGGAAGCCCAATGTCGCGATTTAAACAAACGTTTTTTCACCTTTCATGAACGTCAGCGTCCGTATGTGATTCTGAAATGGGCACAATCGAAGGATGGTTATTTGGACAAAGTACGTCAGGCAGATGAAAAAGGAGTAAATTGGATTTCAGCACCAGAAACAAAAGCCTTAGTACACAAATGGCGCGCTGAAGAACAAAGTATTTTGGTTGGACGTAAAACCGTTCAAAACGATGATCCATCATTGACTGTTCGAGAATTTAGTGGCAATAATCCAACACGCATTATCATCGATAGTCAACTACAATTATCAATGGACGCCAATATTTTTTCAGACGAAGCACCTACGATTATTTTCAACCGTGTGAAAAACGAAGTAAAAGACAACATCGAATGGATTCGCATCGCAGAAACGAACACACGTTTAATCTTGGATGAATTGTACAAACGAAATATTCTATCCGTTTTTGTGGAAGGCGGAAGTCGCACATTACAATACTTCATTTTTGACAACGTTTGGGATGAAGCACGCATCATTGTTGGCAACACTGTTTTCGGTGAAGGAACAAAAGCACCAATTATCAGTAAAGTACCAACTTATAGTTATTCGTTTTCAAGCGATACCATTCACCATTATTTTAGAAAATGATTCCATTAATCGTAAGCATACTTTGTTCGAGCTTAATTTTTGTCATTTTTAAGCTATTCCCGAAATATGGAATCAATACGTTTCAAGCAATTGTTTTCAATTATTTCACAGCATTCACGTGTGGAATTTTGTTGTTTGGGAAGGATTGGAATCCAAAAGCATTAGAATCGGGGAACTGGCCTTACTTTGTCATTTTATCAGCTGTGCTGTTCATTTCTTTGTTCATAGTTATGGGAATTAGTTCTCAGAAAAATGGTGTTGCATTGACTTCAATCGCCGGTAAAATGAGCATGGGATTATCCATGTTATTCATGATTGGCTTGTACAGTGAACCATTATCCTTTTTGAAAGTTGCGGGAATTCTATTGGCATTCTTAGGCGTTTTTCTCGTATCATTTGCAAAATCAAACGATGGAAAAAGTTCCAATTCGATTTGGTTATTAATCGTTTTATTTGTTGGAAGTGCAATTTTGGATGTTGTCTTAAATTATGTTCAGAAATTTGAATTTAAGCATATTCCAGCCTCATTATTTTCAGCTTTCGGATTTGGACTTGCAGGAGCTATTGGATTCACCATCTTGGTTATTCAATTACTACGAAAATCTGCTAAGTTTGAATTGAAGAATATCTTGGCGGGAATTATGTTGGGTATTCCAAATTACTTTTCGATTTATCTTTTGATCCTTTCCTACAAATCGACTGGTTGGACAGATTCAACTGTTTTAGCAATTATGAATGTTTCAACTGTTTTAATATCAGCAGTAATTGGATTTATTGCCTTTCGGGAAAATGTTACTGTTCAAAAAATCATTGGCTTACTTGCTGCGGTAAGTGCCATCATATTACTTTATTTCGCAAATCTTAACTAAAAAAAGATGAAAATACATCCATTAAACACAGGAAATTTCAAATTAGACGGTGGAGCAATGTTTGGCGTTGTACCGAAAACCATGTGGTCAAAAACGAATCCAGCAGATCAAAACAATATGTGTGATTGGTCGATGCGTAGTTTATTGATTGAAGATGGCGATCGTTTGATTTTGATTGATGCAGGAATTGGAGACAAACAATCTGAAAAGTTCTTTTCGCATTACTATTTGTTTGGAGATGATAGCTTACAAGGAAATTTAAAAGCGCTTGGTTTTTCTCCGGACGATATTACAGATGTATTTTTAACACATTTGCACTTTGACCATTGTGGCGGTGCGATTCGTTGGAACAAAGACCGAACTGGATTTGAGCCTGTTTTCAAAAATGCCATTTATTGGAGTACTGAAAATCATTGGCAATGGGCAACAGTTCCAAACGCACGTGAAAAAGCTTCTTTTTTAAGTGAAAACATTCTTCCAATTCAAGAAAGTGGACAGTTGAAATTCATCGAGCGAACAGGTGATTTTACAAAAAATGTATTTCCAAATTTCGATGTATTGTTTGTGGATGGTCACACAGAAAGCATGATGATTCCTCACATTCAGTATCAAGGAAAAACCTTGGTGTTCATGGCTGATCTTTTGCCTAGTGTTGGACATATTCCTTTGCCATATGTAATGGGCTACGATACGCGTCCTTTGTTGACTTTATCCGAAAAAGAGAAATTTTTACAGACTGCGACGACAGAAAACTATATTTTATTCTTAGAACATGACAGCGCCAATGAATGTTGTTCATTACAAATGACTGATAAAGGCGTTCGTTTAGACCAGACCTATCGTTTTAGTGATTTGTTTTAAATTGGATGGGCAATGTAAAATTTAAATATTTAAATATTTAAATTTTTGCTATCTGAAATGCTCGGAAAACTTTACTATTTTTAAGTAAAACATTGATTCATGAACCAGTATCTACTTTCCATATTAAAAGAGGTTAACACGATTATTATTCCTGGTATCGGCGCTTTGACAATTACAAATGCTGCCACAGGTGAAATCATGTTTATGCCGTATCTAAAATTTGATGATGGGAAACTGGCCCAACACATTTCCGAAAAGGAAGGAATGGACTTGAATGATGCAAAAAATCTTGTTGCTAAATATGTGCGTGAGATAGAAGCACAATTGAATATTGGCGAATCCTACGACATGTATCAATTTGGTTCTTTCCTAAAAAATAGTGTAGGTGAAATTGAATTTAAACCGTGGAATGGAGAAAAAGAGAGTGTAACTCCTGAAATTGTTATTGATGATTCAACAAATGAATCAGAACCCGAATCATCAACAGATACTTCCATTGACTCAAATGAAATCGTTGAGGAAACAATAGATGAAGCGCCAATAATCATAGCTCCAGAAATTGATTCAGAGCTTACGAATGAAGAAGAATCTAGACAAACAACAGAGGATACACCAGAAACGGAACCAGAAGAGCAACTAGACACAGCTGCATCATCTACAGAATTTGTATCTGAAGAAACAATTACACCAATACTTACTGAAATTCCACAGCAAACAATTCCTGTAACCGCTTATTCAGAAGATCAGCAATGGAATGATGATTTGGATTTACCTCCTATCAATGCGAAAATTGAACGTCCTAAAAAGCCAATCATTGAAAAGGTTCAAAAGGATAAAAAACGTAAATCACCAGCAAAAGTAATTCTTCTCACTCTACTGTTTATAGTTATTGGTGGTGGAACAACTGTTATTTTGATGCGTGATCAGCTGGGAATCACAATTCCTTTCTTAAGTGCATCAAAGGAATCAACCGAAGTTAAATCGACAACATCCACGAAATCGACAGTTGAAGAAGAAACATCTACTGAAACAGAAACAACCGAGATTGATGAAACAGTAGAAGAACCTGCTACCGAAACACCAGTTGATTCAGAGCTTGAAGAACAAAGCGTTTCGAATACATCAGCAATGATTCAAACATCAACTGGACAAATCGACAGAAACAAGCCATATCATATTGTTGGAGCTGCATTCACGGAACTTTCCAATGCCGAACGCTATCAAAAGAAACTTACTGATGGTGGCAATTCTTCTGTAATCATTGGAAAATTTGACCAATTGTATATTGTGAGTATTTCATCTCATACTAGTCAAGAAGAAGCGAAAAATGCACTTACTGAAGCCAAAGGAATTTCAGCGAATGCTTGGATCTTTAGATTTCCTTAAAGCTTTGCCATCAAATCAATCAAACGATTTGAATAACCAGCTTCATTGTCGTACCATCCAACTACTTTTACCATGTGATTGATAACACTCGTTAAATCAGCATCAAACAAACAACTTGCAGGATTGCCAATAATATCAACAGAAACAATTGGATCTTCTGTATAGGCTAAAATTCCTTTTAAGTACGTTTCAGAAGCTAACTTCATTTCGGCATTAATCTGTTCAACTGTTGGAGGATTCTTTACCACCATCGTTAAATCCGTAAATGATCCATCTGGAACCGGAACGCGCACACCACAACCACCAATTTTACCTTCCAAATCTGGAAATATTTTTGTGATTGCTTTCGCTGCACCTGTTGATGTTGGTACAATTGATTGTGCTGCAGCTCTCGCTCTTCTCAAATCTTTGTGTGGTGCATCGTGCAAACGTTGATCAGTTGTGTAACTATGAATAGTTGTTATATACGCACTTTCAATCTCACATAACTTACGCATCACCATTACCATTGGAGCTGCATTATTTGTTGTACAAGACGCATTTGAAAGAATCACATCCGTTGCTTCGATTTGATCTTCATTCACACCAAGAACAATCGTTTTGATTTCTTCACTTGCTGCAGGAGCCGATATCACTACTTTTTTAGCGCCTCCTTGTAAATGTTTTGAAGCCGTTTCCGTAGTTAAGAATAAACCTGTTGATTCTAATACAATCTCAACACCGTATTTTCCCCAAGGTATTAATGCTGGATCTCTTTCTTGCGTAAAATGAATTTCTTTTCCATTTTCGAAAATCAATTTATTTCCTTCAATACTAAAAGCATGTTTCAGTCCACGATGGATACTGTCATATTTTAACAGGTGGGCTAAAGTCTTGATATCAGAAACATCATTCACTACAGCAACATCAACCGAAGAAGAATCCAATGCTAAACGTGTGAAATAGCGCCCAATTCTTCCAAATCCATTTACACCAATGACTTTCATACTTTTTTATTCAAAGTTAATATTCCACGTCGAAACAGGACTTTCTTTTAACAAAAAAAGGGAAGCAATTGATGGAGGCCACTGAAAAAGTGCCTCGTTATTTGAAAGGGTATAAAAAAGCGATTAAGTTAAAAGTGATTTTAACTTAATCGCTTTTTTGTTTTACAAATTTGGACTTACGGATTTATCTTTAA
>JBDKHH010000032.1:0-2574 GCA_039797785.1 Bacteroidota bacterium
AATTGAACGAAACAAGCGAGTTATTAATGCAATAATCGAAGAAAAGAAAAAAGAACAACCAAACTTATTTACAAGCGGGCATAAAGAAGATGCAACAAAAGGTTTAGGTTTTAAAGTTTTCAAATTGGTAAAATCAAATTTCCCAAGAGTTGAATGGGCTCCCGATGTTGAGAAATCAGACGAAGAAAACATTGCATCACTCAAAAAATACATAGCCGACAAAGAAGCTCAATTGGTAACGGCATTCAACCGTAACGAATTGCTGACCGAGATTTTATTAAAAAACGGTTTCCAGTTAAACTACACAGCCGACAAGCAAGAACAGTTTAAGAAAAACGAAATTCTTTTAGCCACAGACGGAATAAAAGAAACCTTGATTTGCTTAGATGTTTATAATACTCCCCAAAATTCGGACTGTAAGTTAAGCTATAAAAGTGCAAGATTTACGAGAGAAAAACAGGGTTAAAAATGGAAAAGACAAGAAAGCGTTACAGTGCGGAATTCAAATTAAAAGTGGCCTTGGAGGCACTAAAAGAAGTAGAGACCTTGAGTCAATTGGCGAGCAAGTTCAGTATCCATCAAGCTCAGATATCTGATTGGAAAAAGCAGCTTCAGACCGATGCCCTAAGTATCTTTCAATCCAAAAAGGAAGGAAATGGCCGTCAACAAGAGCAGGAATTGGGTCAACTTTACCAACAAATCGGTCAAATGAAAGTGGAGCTTGATTGGTTAAAAAAAAAGGTCAAATAGTCGATTTGGCTCAAAAACGTTCTTTGATAGACTGGCAACACCCTAACATCAGCTTGAGTAGACAATGTGAACTATTGATGCTTTCCAAATCTAGTTTGTATTACGAACCAGCAAGTGAATCAATTGAAAACCTTCATTATATGCGACTTATGGATGAGGAATTTACACGTTATCCCTTTTATGGGGTCATCAGGATGCATCAATTCTTGTTAAGGGCGGGGTATTCTGTCAATATCAAACGAGTGCGCAGACTTTGCCGATTGATGGGCTTGGAGGCCATTTATCCAAAACCAAACCTGAGTAAACCTATGAATGAAACGGTCAAATATCCTTATCTACTAAGGGGAAAAAAGATTACAGAATGCAATCAGGTATGGAGTACAGATATTACGTATATTCCTATGGCAAAAGGATTTATGTATCTCACCGCAGTGATTGATTGGTATAGTCGCTATGTATTAGCCTGGGATGTTTCCAATTCAATGGATACTGAGTTTTGTGTCAATGTATTGGATAGGTCATTGGAGAAACATAAGCCTGAAATCTTCAATACCGACCAAGGAAGCCAGTATACAAGTGAGCTGTTTACGCAACGATTGATTGATAACTGTCGAGTTTCACAACATTATTGATGTTGGTTGATTTGATTTTGGTTCAAATTTAGGATATTGTTTTTAAATTGAGTTGGAGTTATTTTGAATAATTTAGGTTTTAATTGATACCATTTTTCAACGGCATTAAAAGGTGTTTTTACGTTGAGTTCTTTTCTTATTGAGCCATGCCTTCTGTTAATATTATAGAAAGATAGAAATTTAAACAAATCGATTTTCATTTCATTTTGGGATTGATACTGGTTCTTTAATATGGTGTTGGTTTTAATGGTTCCATTTACACGTTCTACCATTCCGTTTGTTTTGGGAGTAAAAGGTGCAGTAAGGCGATGTTGTATGTTGTTTTCAAGGCACTTCACGTCCATTTTAGATGGTTTTTGACACGATTTACCTGTTTTAGATTTTAATAATCTGTTGCTAAATTCAAGTCCATTATCGGTCAAAATATGGGTAATATAAAAGGGAAAGAAAACGGTACATTTATCCATAAAGTCTTCAGTGTTTTCGGCCGTTTTATTTTCGTAAATCCAGTAAATCATTGTTCTGGTACACCTATCAATGGCCACAAAAAGATAATTGGATTTCCCGTTGAATTTGGGTAAATAGGTAACATCTATGTGCAAAAAGCCAGGCTCATATTCTTTGAATTTCTTCGCTTTATCTTTCTTATCTTGAGGTACTTGATTGATTTTTTCTTTTACAAAACAACGATAAACAGAACTTCGAGACACTTTGGGGTTTATTTCTAAAAGATTTTCCCAAATTTCATCAAGAGCCGCCCAAGAAGACGTTCTTAAACTTATTGCCAAAGCTTTTTCTAAGTCGGTCAATGCATATTTTATATTTAAGGGTTTGCAAGAGTGATCTTGAAGAAAATTTCTATTTTTCCATTTGGAAACGGTTTGTTTAGAGGTGTTAAATAGGGCAGCTAACTCTGAATTACATTCAGATCTTTTTTGTATTTGCGAGCGAATGTTTAGATTCGTTTTGGCATTTGAATGATAGACTTGTTGCATAATTTTTATTTGTCGTAAAACAAAAATAATCAACTTTTTTATCGTTTTCTGTTAGTAGTTTACTTCTAACAGTAAACTACTAACAGAAAACAAATGCCATCAATAACGTTGTGAAACTCGACAGTTTGTCTTTATTTACTCCTTTTCCTGCGCAGGCTTTGCCTAATGAACGTGACAAGCTTTTCAATTGCGATTTC
>JBDKHH010000033.1:0-9590 GCA_039797785.1 Bacteroidota bacterium
GTGAATTCAAAACCTATGGAAAGTATGCCTATTCCGTTTGCGATGAGGGAACAAGCAGTTTACAAATTATCGATTTATCCTATCTACCTGATTCGGTTGTAAAAGTTGCCGATCTTCAAAACAATCTATTCGGTAAAACACATAATTTATTCATCGACACGAGCAATTCGCTGTTATACGCGTGTTTGGTTACTCCAATTATTGGCGGAATTCCGACAAGTATTATTCCTTTGCGCGTTTTTAGTTTAGCCGACCCCTTGAATCCAACGTTACTATGGGAAGGACCTGATGATATACCAGTTGTGCATGACATTTATGTTCGTGACAACATCGCGTTTTTAAATTGTGGGGAATACGGATTACGCGTGTATGATTTTACGAATCCAGTTGCACCGATTTATAAAAGCAATTTAACCTTCTATCAAGATCAAGGATACAATCATCAAGGTTGGTTGAGTCCGAATGGAAAAACCTACATCTTTGCGGATGAAACAAGTGGAAAACGGGTGAAAAAATGCTCTGTTTCAAGTAACTATTCCATTCAAGTGAATCAGTTATTTGGCGTGAATAGCGAAAATGGAAGTATCTCTCATAACATCATGTGTACGGATGAATTTGCATTTATTGCCTATTACAATGAAGGATTACGAATTTTTGATATACGCTCGAATCCAAAAGAAATCGCGCATTATGACACATATCCTGATAATTCTCCGTTTAAAATGAATGGAGCTTGGGGTGTTTATTCCAATTATTCGTCTGGGAACGTGATTATTTCAGATCGTCAATACGGACTATTTCTTTTCAACTTTGACAAGGAAACCTTTTTAGCAGAAACAGCTGAAGAATTTTCCATTTATCCGAATCCAAGTGAGACAGGAACATCGTTTACTATTCGTTCTGAGAATGATGAAACAAGTGATTTTAGCATTGAACTCTATGATGGATTTGGCCGTAAAGTGGATTCTGCCAAGAGTGGATTCAATAGTTATAGTGTAATTGAATCACCTTCTGCTGCTGGAATTTATTTTGCGCGTATTCAGTACACAAATTATTTAGGCGAAGAATTAATCGTGACGAAAAAAATTAGCGTTCAGTAGTAAAAACATGATTCACGGCGTCTTGAATCAAATCTCCTTCATAGCCTTTACTTTGTAAGAAACGCGTCAGTTTGGCACGTTTTTGCCAGTGATCTTTTTCACGTGATAAATCCACAAATTTACGTTCCGCTAAATGCACCAACGCTTCCCAATAATCATCTAGATTGATTTCTTTCAGCGCTTTTTGAATGGAATAAGTTGAAATATGCTTTTGCGCTAAGTGACTTTTGATTTTAATGCGTCCCCAACGTTTGATTCTGAATTTACCAGATACATAAGCTGAAGCAAAGCGTTCTTCATCCAAGAAACGATTGGCAATCAAATCCGCAATGAGTTGAGAGCGTTCCTCCTCATTAAATCCCCAAGAAATAAGTTTATTATTGATTTCGAACTGACAACGTTCTTGATAAGCACAAAGCGCTTCAATCTTCGCTTTTGCTTCTAAAAAAGAGTATTTGCACTCCGACTTCATGTCAGAGTGCAATTTCCTCGTTATTCTTATTTACAAATTTGTATTGCAATAAATTGTGTTCAGTTACACCTTGGACAGGAATCCATTTTTTGTATTTGAAGAACCATTTCCATTGTCTTGAAATAAGACCTTTTTTGAAATAAGCTTCCAAATATGGATGAACATGTAAGCTCACATGCGCTTCTTTTCGGTCGAACAATAAATAGTTCAAGTTCGACTCGATTTCTTCTGCATACAAAATACTTGC
This sequence comes from Bacteroidota bacterium, assembly GCA_039797785.1. Lineage (GTDB taxonomy): Bacteria > Bacteroidota > Bacteroidia > Flavobacteriales_D > Crocinitomicaceae > M0103. Next base: position 1,820 of record JBDKHH010000033.1, read on the forward strand.
TTGAACTTCTCCAGTTCCGTTACACGTTGGGCACGTTTCAGACGTATTGATATCCGTTTCTGGACGTACACGTTGACGTGTAATTTCAACAACACCGAATTTTGATGGAGGCAAGATATTGTGTTTTGCACGGTCGGATTGCATCACTTCCTTGATTTTTTCATGCAAGGCCTTGTTGTTCTCTCTATCGTGCATATCGATAAAATCGATACAAACAATACCACCCATATCACGCAATTGAAGTACGCGGGCAATTTCTTCCGCTGCTTCAATATTTGTTGCCAATGCGTTGCTTTCTTGTCCGTCAGCACCCTTACGGTTACCACTATTGACATCAATAACATGCATTGCTTCAGTGTGTTCAATAATCAAATAACCTCCACTAGGTAAAGGCACTTTCTTACCAAACAATGTTTTAATCTGTTTGCTGATGCCAAAACGTTCGAAAATACTGATTTTACTATCATACAATTTCAATATTTTTTCACGACCTGGAGCAATACCAGCAATAAATTCTTTCATTTCAGCGAAAAGCGTTTCATCATTTACGTGGATATTTGAAAAATCCGCATTTAATAAATCACGCAATATAGACGACGTTTTATCAATCTCACCTAACACGCGACGAGGCGGTGTTGCAGTTAAAAGATTGTTGTACATCGTTTTCCACTTGTCAAGTAAATTTTTAAGGTCTTGATCAAGTTGTTCGATCTTTTTATTCTCGGCAACTGTACGGATTATCACACCAAAATTCTTTGGTTTGATCGTTTCCATTAATACTTTGAGGCGATCTCTTTCTTCCTGTTCCTTAATTTTTTGGGAAATAGAAATTTTATCTGAGAAAGGAACCAACACGAGATATCTTCCCGCAAGTGTAATTTCTGCGCATAAACGCGGACCTTTACTTGAAATTGGTTCTTTGGCAACCTGCACTAAGATGGGCTGTGATGATGAAATTATCTCATCAATCTTTCCATCTTTCGGAATATCTTTTTCGCCTTTAAAATAAAGAAGATCGGCTACGTTTTGCTTACCGTGCAGCGTGTTTTTGGTGAACTTATTAAGCGAATTAAATTGAGGTCCAAGATCCAAATAATGCAAAAACGCATCTTTTTCGTATCCAACATCAACAAACGCAGCATTCAAACTAGGAACAACTTTACGCACTTTACCCAAGTAGATATCACCTACTGCAAAGTCCGTACTTCCATGTTCCTGATGCAACTCAATAAGCTTCCCATCACGCAACAAAGCAAGCCAGATGCCACCTTGACGGACATCGACTACTAGTTCTAAACTCACGAAAGCCTTATTTAAAAGTTAAAAAACAGAAAAAACTTAGCAAGCCAAAACCTACTAAGTTTATAATGTTATGTAACAAAATGTTACTTCTTTTTCTTATGACGATTTTTTCTTAATCTTTTTTTACGCTTGTGCGTCGCCATTTTATGTCTTTTTCTTTTTTTACCGCTTGGCATAATAATTTATTTTAAGTTGTTAATTTCTATGTAATTGCGCCTTTTTTCGAAGGAAAAAAAACACTCCCGTCGTGAAACAGGAGTGCGAAGATAATAATTTCAAATGAATTATTTACAATTCATTGAAAAGTAGTAATTATTTTACGCTTACTTTGTTTTTCACCTCATCAACGAAAGTTTTCGCTGGTTTGAATGAAGGAATGTTGTGAGCTGGAATAATAATAGTAGTGTTTTTAGAAATGTTGCGACCTGTTTTCTCAGCTCTTTCTTTAACAACGAAGCTTCCAAACCCTCTTAAATAAACGTTGTTTCCGTTTGCTAATGAAGATTTAATTGATGTCATGAACGCCTCTACTGCTTTTAGAGCCTCAACTCTCTCCAACCCTGTTTCTTCTGCGATGTCAGCTACGATGTCTGCTTTTGTCATTTTATTTGTTTTTATTATTCAACTTTGTGATTTTCAAGGCGCAAAAGTACTTCACTAAAAGATTATATTTTTGCTTTCTGAAAAAAAAAATTAAAAATTTCCCTCAATGGCTGATTTTCACCTATTAATAACGGATTGGTATAGACAAAATAAACGAGCGCTACCGTGGCGTTCGACAAAAGACCCCTATTCGATTTGGTTATCGGAAATAATCTTGCAACAAACCCGCGTAGATCAAGGCACAGCTTACTATCATAAATTCATAGAAAATTACCCAACTGTAATGCATTTAGCGAAAGCAGAAGAGCAAGAAGTCTTAAATTTATGGCAAGGACTTGGTTATTACAGTCGCGCTAGAAATTTACATGCTGCAGCAAAATACATTGCACACGACTTAGATGGTCAATTCCCCAGCAACTATAAAGATTTATTGAAATTAAAAGGCGTTGGAGAATATACTGCAGCTGCAATTGCATCATTTTCATTTAAAGAACCTGTTGCGGTCGTTGATGGAAATGTATACCGGGTTTTGAGTCGCGTTTTTGACATTGACACACCAATCGACTCAACAGAAGGTAAAAAACAATTTGCTCAATTAGCTCAAGAACTAATCTCGATTAACGAACCGGACACACACAATCAAGCAATTATGGAATTTGGAGCTTTGCATTGCACGCCTGCAAATCCCAAATGTGAATCGTGTCCCTTGATTGCAATGTGCATGTCGTATGAAAACAATACGATTCAAAGTCGCCCAGTAAAAAGCAAAAAAACAAAAGTGAGGGACCGCTTTTTTCATTATCTGCTTTTTGAGGACCAAGAATATTTTTACATTTCTCAGCGTACCGAAAAAGATATTTGGCAAAACATGTATCAATTCCCCCTTATTGAAACGGATGTGTCAGGTGAATTAAAAAACTTCGAGCCATACACGGAGGCACAAGCGAATTTTGTTTCTTCTGAAATTACGCACTTACTGTCTCATCAGAAAATACATACTTTCTTTTATCATTTTCCAGCATCTTCACTGAGCAAAGAGAACCCCTTGATCAAGGTAAGTAAAAATGATTTTGGCGATTTCCCAATACCGCGTGTAATTGATCGCTATCTCGAATCCCTTTAGTTTCCGCTAAATAAAATTTCAAAACAGTTGAATAACTGCTATATTTGTTTTTTAAATCGTCAATCATGGCTGGAAGTGTCAATAAAGTTATTCTAATCGGAAATCTTGGAAAAGATCCTGAGGTTCGTCACCTAGAAAATGGAGCCGTTGTAGCTAATTTTTCAATTGCAACATCTGAAGTTTACACAGATCGTGCAACGGGTGAACGAAAAGAAAACACGGACTGGCATGACATTGTAGTTTGGAGAGGTCTTGCTGAAATAACAGAAAAGTATCTTAAAAAAGGCTACAAGGTTTACGTGGAAGGGAAATTAAAGAAACGTTCTTGGCAAGACAAAGAAGGAAACACGCGCTACACAACTGAAGTGCTTGCAGATGAAATGACCATTTTATCTCGACCTGAAGGATCTGAGCGTTCAACTGAATCTCAAGCGCCTTATTCCCAAGCGGGCACACCTACTCCACCGTCAAAAATTGATGATTTACTGAAGGAAGATGACAGTGATTTACCATTTTAAGAAATGAATCTCTCAATAGAACCTTTCATAATTATGCCTCTCACAGAGGCGCTTCACCAAAGCAGTGATTTATCGTTTTCCGTCTTGAACTTCGTCGTTTTAGGCATTTTAATTCTACTTTCTGCTTTTGCATCTGGTTCTGAAGCGGCATTTTTTTCATTGGGACCAAAGGAAAAGGAAAAATTAAAGGAGGAAGAAAGTAAATCATCTCAATTGGTTTTAAAGTTACTGGAAAACCCTAAAGAATTATTGGCAACGCTCTTGATTACAAATAACTTTGTGAACGTGGGCATTGTAATCCTTTCGAGCGCCATGCTGAACGATTATTTTGGACCTGCCAAAGGGAATGAAACCTTGCGTTTTTTGGTTGAAATAATAGGAATCACATTTATGTTATTGTTATTGGGAGAGGTAATTCCTAAAATCTACTCAACAAAAAATTCTTTGAGCATAGCCCGCACAATGGCATTTCCAATAAATACTATAAAACGCATTCCGCCATTGTCTTGGTTAAAAACATTTTTGGTAAACGGCACCAATCTCATTCAAAAAAAGGCTAAGCGAAAAGGTATTAAAATCACCAGTGATGAGCTTGAACAAGCATTGGCATTAACAAAAGAAGATTCAACCTCAGACGAGGAACACAAACTATTAGAAGGAATTGTAAAATTTGGAAATACCGACGCACGTCAAATTATGAAGTCGCGCTTGGAAATGACAGCGATACCTTCAGAAATGAATTTTCACAAAGTTCTGGATGTTATTTTAGATGCTGGTTATTCCAGAATGCCTGTTTATGAAAATGACTTAGACAACGTAATTGGAATTTTGTACATCAAAGATTTGCTTTCACATCTTTCGGAAGATGAAAATTTTGATTGGTTAAAGTTAATCCGCAAACCGCTTTTCACTCCAGAGAACAAAAAAATTGATGATTTATTAAAAGAATTTCAAGAGAAGAAAATGCACATGGCCATTATTGTTGATGAGTATGGTGGCGCTTGTGGATTAATCACCTTGGAAGATATTCTGGAAGAAATTGTTGGTGATATTACCGATGAATTTGATGATGATGAGATTGTTTACACCAAAATTGACGACTCAACGTATTTGTTCGAAGGAAAAACTGCATTGGTTGATTTATACAAAGTTTTGGAAATTGACGGAAAAGAATTTGAACAAAGTAAAGGAGATTCTGAAACCATTGGAGGATTTATCGTTGAACATGCAGGTAGAATATTAAAAAACAATGAATACATTATTTTTGATGAAATAAAATTCATTGTAGAATCTTCTGACAAACGCCGTGTAAAAATGGTAAAAGCTGTACTTAAAGAAAATTAACATGAAAGAACTTGCCATATTACTTTTAATCATTGTTTCACTTAGTTCTTGTGGGGACTCTGAAATCCTAATACCAAAACCACCTACATATTTGCGTCTTGACTTACCTGATCACACTTACAAAAAATACAAAAGTGAATGTGGTTACAATTTCGATGCAGCAAGTATTTTTAAAATTAAAGAAGTTGTAGACTCAGCAGGCAATGTGATGTGTCATCGCGATATTGAACTAGGACCCTTAAATGGAATCATTCATTTCTCGTTTATCGATATGAAAGAACCTTTATCAGCGTATGTGAATTTTGCCAACGATAAAGTCGATGAGCACAAGTTAAAAGCAACAGCGATTATAGACGAAACGATTCTGCATCCAGAGAACAACGTTTACGGAACCTTTTTTGAATTACAAGGCGATGTTGCTTCACCATTTCAATTTTACTTAACTGATTCAACTTCTCGTTTTGTAAGTGGTGTTGTTTATTTTAACTCTTCTCCAAATTACGATTCGTTAAGACCTTCATTGGAATATCTGAAAGTTGACTTATTACAAATGGTGAATTCCTTTAAATGGAAGTAGTTCATTCGTACTATTTAAGTATTGGGAGTAACTTAGGAGATCGTTTACACTACCTGCAATTTAGCGTAAACGAATTAAAGTCTCTTGGATCCATTGAAAAGATTTCTAGCATTTATGAAACGGAAGCGATCGGGTTTGAAACCGACAATTTATTTCTGAATGCGTGTTTAATCTTGCAAACGCGCTTTTCACCTGAAGAGCTTCTAGTAAAAATTCATGCAATAGAAGCTGCTGCTGGTCGTGTCAGAATCGCAGATGGAAAGTATCATTCTAGACCGCTTGACATTGATATCATTTTCTTCAATTCCGATGTGTTTCAATCCGAAAAATTAACAATTCCGCATCCAAAATATACAGAGCGAAAATTTGTTTTACTTCCACTAAACGATTTATCAGAAAACTTAACTGATCCAGTTTCAAAAACATCAATAAAGACCTTAATTAACGACTGCTTAGACTACAGTAAAGTCGAGCAACGTCAATTGACGTTATTTATTTGACAATTAATCAACAATTTGTTTTTTAACACAAATTAATTGTTTAATATTGTCCTGAAATTTGGTAAGAATTTAAATGAAGTATATGAAAAAACAAAGCATCAAAGGTTTAGCGTTTCTTGCTGTAGCTGGTTCTTTAGTAACTAGTTGTGACCTATTGAAAGATTTAGATTACAAAGTTACTCCAAATCCGCTTGAGATGCACGGAGACTCTGTACGTGTAAAAGTTGACGTAACTTTCCCTGAGAAAGGAATTAAGAAAAAAGCAAAAGCAGAAATCACACCAATGTTAGGTGGAACTGCATTAAAAACAGTTACTGTTTTAGGTGAAAAAGCTGAAGGTAACGGTGATAAAATCCAATACAAACCAGGTGGTAAAATGGTTTATGAGGATGTTGTAGCTTACAAACCAGAATTCGAAAATGCGGATTTAATGGTAACTGGTAAAGTTTACAAAGGTGGTAAAGAAAAAGAAGGTGCATTCACTGATACAAAAATCGCTGATGCAACTATTATCACTCCATTCTTAGTGAATAAAGATTTCAAAGTTGTTTACGCGAAAGACGAGTTCAAACGTGTAACTGAACAAACATATGTTGCTCAAATCAATTTTGATAAAGGTAAATCTGTTGTTAAACCAACTGAATTAAAAGACAAAGACATTGTTGATTATTCTGCATGGTTAACTTCAGCGCAAACAAATCCAAAAATCGCTATCAAAACAATTAACGTAACAGGTTACGCATCTCCAGAAGGTGAAGTAGCGAAAAACGATAACTTGTCTACAGAGCGTGCTGAAGCTGGTAAAAAAGCGACAATGGAATTGGCGAAAAAAGCGAAAAACGATAAAGCACAAACTGAAGTTTACAATTTGTCTGGTCGTGGAGAAGATTTCGACGGATTCAAAAAAGAGTTACAAGCTTCTACAATGAATGAAGATGAGAAAAACTTAATCATTCGTGTATTAGAAATGAACTCGGATCCTGCAACGCGTGAAACTGAAATGCGTAACATGGGTAAAACGTTTACTTTCTTAGATAAAAACATCTTCCCTAAATTACGTCGTTCTGAAATCACAACTGTTTATGATTTAACAGGATATTCTGACGAAGAATTGAAAGCTGTTTCTATGGCTACACCAGATTCTTTAGATTTAGAAGAATTGTTGTTTACTGCTACATTGACAAATGACTTAAACGAAAAATTACGTCTTTACAATGTTGCTATCAAAAACTACCCAAGTGATTACAGAGCATTCAACAATGCTGGTGCAGTTTTATACCAACAAAACAAAATGTCTGATGCTAAAGCGCAATTCGAAAAAGCAAACAGTTTGAAAGACAACACAATTTCTAAAAACAATTTAGGAGCTGTTGCTGGTGTTGCTGGTGATCGTACAAAAGCAAAACAATTGTTAGGTCAAGCTAAAGGTGCTGGTTCAGAAGTTAGCTACAACTTAGGAATTTTGAATATCCAAGATGGAAAATATGCTGATGCAGTTTCTAACTTTGGATCTGACAATTCATTCAACAAAGGTTTAGCTCAAATGTTAAACGGAAGTGCTGATGTTGCTGTTAAAACAATTGATGCATCTGCTGATAAAGAATCTGCTCAAGGTTACTACTTGAAAGCAGTAGCTGCAGCTCGTCAAAACAATGTTGACGCTGTTGTTAGCAACTTGAAAAATGCATTTGGAAAAGACGGTTCTTTGAAAGCTAAAGCTTTGAAAGATCGTGAGTTCTTGAAATTCGCTGAGAATGCTGCTTTCACAGGAATTGTGAAATAAGTAAAACTTAGTCTTAAATAC
>JBDKHH010000034.1:0-5511 GCA_039797785.1 Bacteroidota bacterium
CGATTTGAAACACCAGCTCCTGGATCAAAGTCAACTGTGATTTCAAATGATCCAGTTACATAAATAATTCCATTGCCATCAACTGCGACATCATAGGCGATATCCTCTCCGCCACCACCAACTCTTTTGACAAAAGAATAATTTCCAGCGCTATTTAACTTTAAAATAAAAACATCTGAACCTCCAGCTGATGTTAAATTTTGTACACCTGCACCTGGATCGAAATCAACCGTTCCAGTGAATTGTCCAACAATAAAGCTGTTACCTGCAGCATCTACAAAAATGGATCGTGCATAATCAGCACCAGTGCTACCAATGGACTTTCCCCAAGATAAAACTTGACCATAGGAGGTAATTAAAAATAAATTAAAAAATGTGAATAACAGTAATCTTTTCATGAGTGGTTTATTAAATTTCAACCAAACTTACCATGAAATAGATTCTTCTTTCAGGTGAACTTCACCAATAGACAATACAGTTCATTAACAGACAAAATCAACTAAGAATAGCTGCTTCAAACTCTGCTTTTTTGTACTTGGATAATTTAGTGGTTAAACCGTTGCTCAGCTGAATGGTCAATTCCGATTTCGAATAGGTTTTTAAATGGTCCTTATTGACAATCCATGATTTGTGCACTCTGAAAAAGCGGGGGATAGAACTCAACAGGTTCTCAAAATGCTTTAGGTTTTTACTGGCAATGAATTTCTTTTCACTCGTGTGCAAGATGCAATACGATTCTTGTGCTTCGATGGCAATTAATTTATCGAAGGGAATGATGTGCTGATTTCCTTTGTCCGTTACAACAATGTTGTTGAGCTCTTTTGATTTTAAACTTTCCTTGAGAATATCTAAGCGGTCGTTTTGCTCTTTTTTGTTTTGTTGAAGTACAGCACGCGCAACGGCAGACTTTAAGCGATCAATGTCAATTGGTTTTAATAAATAATCGATTGCTGCAATTTCAAAAGCGCGAATGGCATATTGATCATACGCGGTCACAAAGACAATGTCAAATGTTACTTCGTCAAAGAAATTAACGATTTCGTAGCCTGCAAAATTCGGCATCTCAATGTCTAGAAAAACTAAGTCGGGTTGTTCCTGTTTAATTGTTTCAACTGCTTGAAGAACGTTTTCGCATTTAGCAATCAATTCAACATTCGGACAAAAACGCAATAACAAGTTTTGAAGAACGTCTCTCGCACCTTCTTCATCATCTACCAATATTGCTCTCAGTTTATTCATTGTCACAAACGTACTATTTCAATTTAAATCAATTGGTACTGTATTCAGCAATCACTCAATTTTATTCAGGAATGGATTTAATAAGTATGTTTTATTGGAATCCATAAGGTAACCTTCGTTCCAATTCCTTCAGTGTTTTCGTAGAGATCTTCATACGTATATCCGAACTTTCCTTCAAATACATTGCTCAGAATTTCGAAACGATTATGAATGGCCTTACCCGAAAATGATTCATGTTCGGATCGTTGACGCACTTTTATCGCTTTTGCTTTTTCTCGTCCGATTCCATTGTCTTCAATGATACATTTTAAATTTTCACCCATTTCAAAGGTAATCGTCAAACGTTTTTCTCCTTCCTTGTGCAACAAGCCGTGCACCAATGCATTTTCAATAAAAGGTTGAATCAACAAGGGTGGAATCATGATGTCGTCGATGTTTTCACAGTGAATGGTATACGAAAAGTCCTTCTTGAAACGCAATTTCTCCAAGGACAAGTACAATTCCAAAAGTTTAATTTCTTGATCGAAATCAATAAAATCCTTTTCTGAGTAATTCAAGGTGCGACGCACTAAATTTGAGAAGGTTGTAATGTACGAATAGGAATGTTCAACGTCGCCTTTCAAAATCAAATCTTGAATCGAATTCAAGGAATTAAAGATGAAATGCGGATTCATCTGTGATTGAATAGCCGTTAGTTTGGACGCATTTAATTCATTAATTTGTTGCGATTTTTTGCGTTGAATCGCCAATTGTCGTTTAAAGATGAGGTAAACCAATCCCAAGAAGAGTAAAATAACCAAGACAATAAACCACCAACGTGCATAAATCGGTGAAGCAATTTCAAACGAATAAGCAACCGTTTCACTAAACACACCTTGATTTTCAGCTTTCATTAAGAAGGTATATTTTCCTGGCGAAAGGGCATTGTAGGTGATTTGATTGGCATTCGGTTCATTGATGTTCCATTCTTTATCATAGCCAACGAGTTGATAGTAATAACGTATGGTTTGTCTATTTCTTAAGGTCGGTGACGAAAAAATAAATTGAATCTTCCGTTGTTGCGCATTGAATATAGGTGATTTCGCCGTGGATTGCGGTTTGTTATTGACCAAAACCTTAATGAGTTGGATGTTCGTTTTGGATTTTTTGGACGCATAATAATTCAAATCAATCTTTTGAACACCTCCTGTATGACTGACCCATAATTCGGAATTCAGAAAGGTGAAGTCAATCACGCGTTGCGACGAGAAACCAAACATGCTATGAATGGATTTCAATAACTCGCCATTTAAGTCGAATTGATAAAAGCCATTTGTGGTGCGTGCAAAAAGTGTGTTGTTGTGGACGATGATTTTCTTTAACACTTCTTTTTTTCCATTCACCATTGGCTGAAAAACGCGGGTAATTGCACCATTCGTGATCACAAGAACACCATTCTCTTTCGTGCTCGCATAGATTTTTCCATTTGCATAGAACAGATCATTCGGAAAGATCGACGAACCCTTGTAGCGAATTTCTTTCGTTTGTCCATTTGGTAATAGCGTAAAAACACCATTGGCCGTGGAAGTGTAAAGCCATTTGTTCTTCGAATTGTATTCAACAAAATGAACACGTTCGCTTAGGGATGTAATCGGCGTTGTTTCAAATTTATTCCCACCAAGCCACGTCACTTTACAAATCCCTTTGTTGGTTCCCAAATAGATTTCCTTGTCTGAAACAAATTTTGCACCCTTCAAGGAGGCGACAAATAATACCGTTTTAATCTTTGTTTTTTTATTGTAGGCCGTTAGTTGACCGTCATCGTAGATAATCAAATCACTTTTTGGAAAACCATAAATACCATTGATAGGGCGGTCACCTTCTTCCGAAATGGAGGCCGTTTGTTTCGTGTGCGCCAACAGTTTTCCTTTGGAAGAACCCAAGAGCAATCCAAGTTCTTCATCAGGGTATAAGGATGTGATTGGATCATCGCGAAATGTATTGATCACATCTGCCACTTTAAGATCTGAAACCACTAAAATTCCTTTATCAAACGTACTCAGTAAGATATTTCCCTCATGGTCTTCAAACACATTTGAAATAAAGTAATCCGCATAAAAAGCAGCGTTTGATGTTCTTTTCGTGATGTTCGACAGCAGGTTTACACCCGGTAAGGTTCCTGCAACCCAAATTTTACCTTTGGTTTCATAGATCCGAATGGATCCACTTTGCTCGAAAGGAGACGCAGTTGCAATGGGCGTTAAGGTGAGTTGGGAAAGTTGATAGCTGTAAACCTTTTTTGTCTTTAGTTCAATGGCGTATGAATTGTTGCTGATTGAAAAGAATTTAAAAACATCTAGTTCATTCCCTCCAGAATTCACAATTGTCAATTTCTTAGGGCTTAGTATACCTTGCGAATACTCCAAAATGGAATCGCAATGATTTAAATGGTAGTGAATTTTTAGATCCTTCGTTGTGAATGGTTGTCCTAGAAAATGGTTGGCTATTTCGTAGCGTTTTTGAACTTCTCCTTTGCTATTGATGACAATCAACTTCTTTGCACCAATCAATAAATTTCCATCATCGCCAATCGTTAAACTCACATCTGAGTATACTTCATTATCCCTGATTTCGTAGAGCAATGTACATTCATTGTCTGCAATTTTGAAGACTTGCTTATTCAAATTGTGACAATAAATCACTCCTTTGGTATCCTTCACAAAATTGAACACCGAATTACTTTTCGCCTTACTGCATTCAACTTTCGTGAATGAATAGAAATTGTATTTGTAGAGTCCTTCGTTTGTTGCAAACCAATAATTCAAGTCATTGTCCTGAATAACATCGTACACCTGAATTCCACGAAATTGATCTTCTCCCAGTTTAAAAAATGCTGGTTGCTGAGAGAATACTGTAGATGCCGACAGCACACAACATAGAAGAAAGCTTCCAATGATTGTTAGAAGAGTGGAAGGGGATATGGGTTTTTTTTCAGTGATAAAGCAATGGGGATTTGTGGTGCAAGATAATGAAATCTTTTTCTTCTTCTTCTTCTTCTTCTTCTTCTTACTTTTTGGCATTGCCCCAAAAAGTAACAAAAAGGTCTAGCGCTAGGTAGATTTAGCTACCCACTTAGTTTTTGTTGCTATAATTTCTGAAACTCGTCTCCGCTGTCGCGGAACTCAAACACCCAGAAATTATTCCGCAACTTCAAACAGTGGGACCCAGCTCAATCTCCCAAGGCGCGGTGGAGCAGGGAGGATGCAAAGCATCAATCTAATATTTTAAATAAAACTAGAAGAACTGAACCTAAATCCTCCCCCTTAATCCCCCTCCAAAGGGGGAGACTTTACAACATCGTAAGGATAAAAGCCATTTTAATTCGATAATTAAATTCTTTAAACGAATCCAAAATCAGAACAACTAAGCGCAATGGTTCTACCTCCCCCTTTGGAGGGAAGAGAAAGTGGAACTTTCGAAGATCAAGCGTTAGCGCAGTGAAAAAAGGGGGAGGACTATAGATAATTTGATTTATCAAAACTCAAAGTTCACCCTCCCAAGAAATAGCTTGGTTTAAACAACAATTTACCCGCAGCACTAGACCGTAAAGCGACAGGGGAGAAAAAGCATAGCGTTTCCTTAAAGCATAGTTGCGAAGCAAGTGATAGTTTGGTTCGATTTAGATCGTAAGCTTTATCGGTGGTTCCGTTTGTAGCGATGCGAAAAGTCGGAAAGTGCCTTGGGTAAATTAGCTTCGCTGCTGCCTTCGGCGGTGAAAAGCGCCCTTTTTAGCTTCGCTGCTACTTCGTGGTGCTTACTTTTTGGGCGCCAGCAAAAAGTAAGAAAGAATATTATCATCCTTAACTCCGAATTCTTTCAGCTGCTGCTCCGACAAATACGGCTGATACACCCCATCCAGCTGAATCAAATAAAGCTCCGCAGGACCCTCCGGCACCCCACCAATTCCTAAAACAATAACCAGCGGTAGCTTCATTACATCTTCAAAATTCTTGTAGCGTTTTAACTGCTCGTCGTAGGCGAATTCCACAAAACCATCCTGGAGGCTAGGGCGGTACTTACATTCCAATGCAAACCTGCGTACTTCATTCGGAAGCGTGCACACGACTTCCAGATCCGGATAATAATTCAATTCATCGGCTGGCCAACGCTTGAGTTCACAGTGCGTTCCGACCATTCGGGAAGCGAAGTGTTGTTCAACGTAGCCCTGAAAGCGCGCACTCCATCCTTCAGGTGAATTCGGATCCACTACTTTTCCGCCACGGCGGACAGTGT